>JACRIK010000004.1 GCA_016235865.1 Planctomycetota bacterium
CGGCAGATTTACGAGGCAGGCGAGGGAATAAGTCAGGCGGGATTGGGCCGGCACCTGGGGATCAGCGCCAGGTGCGCCGGCAAAAAAGTGGCTAAGGCGCTGCAGGCCGGGCTGGCAGAGAACGTTGGTTGCGCCATTGGCTCCCGGGGGCAAGCGATCAGGCTCACGGCCAAGGGAAGAGCCCTCATTGCCGCGTCGTAGTGAGGTGGCTCCAGACGAAAACCAGACGCGCCACCTGGGACCTAAACCATCAGAGTGCCCTGAGTAAAGCCACCAAAGAAAGGTTTTACCCGTGTACCAACATGATCTCGACCTTATCGACAAGTTTGCCAGAGAAAACCCGGATCTCATCACCAGAGCCCGGGAGAATCTGCTGGTCTGTACCGTCATGTACCGGTGTGAGCATTTTCATATCTACTTCCCCGGCAAGTGGTTGGGAGAGATCATCTCCTGCCCGGTGTGCGGGGCGGTGATGCAGCCGGAGGCGTGATGAAAAGCATCCGGGTTTATCGGTTTCGGGACGTCAGCGCTTCTCCGAAGGAGGGTCGATACCATCCGGCGTCACTTCCTAAAATAACCTGGACCTCCTGGTGAGAAAACCCCAAGGCAACCGGAGAGGCCCAATCACGAGAGGTCCAATAACCCTATGGCCGGAGGACAGAGATGAAAAGCCATTAGACAAGTTAACTGGAGACGTGGCATAATAGATATTGGTGAAGTATTAAGTTATGAATTTGAGAATGGCGCGGGCCTATGAATTACATCGCCACCCGCATCCGGGTGGAGGCCATGGAAGTCACTCACATGGCCCGCCATCTGTCGGCCTTCGGACTCCTGTACCGGGCCATGAATGATAATTACCAGGATACCAACCCCTCCCTCTGGCCGGGACTTGGATAAGGTTAAGAGAGACAACTGATGGATATTGACCAGAAGCTCATCGAGGAGATCATCGAGCGCATCTTGACCGAGACCCAACCGGAGCGTATCATTATCTTCGGCTCGGCTGCCACCGGCAAAATGACCCGGGACAGTGATATCGACCTATTGGTCTTGAAATCTGCGCCAGGAAACCCCAGGAAAGAGAGCGTGCGTCTGCGCCAGGCCCTGCGCGGCTTGGACTATCCTTTCGACATCATTGTCATGGCTACGGAACGTTTCGAGGAGAGCAAGGGCGTCATCGGGGGTATCGCCTATCCTGCCCACAAGTATGGGAAGGTGATCTATGAGGCCACCTGAGGAAGTGAAACGGGAACTGGTCCGGCAGTGGCTGGCCAAAGCCGATGATGATAAAGAAAGTCCTGGAAGGCTGGTAAAACGTGCACCAGGATCTGGATAACTTCGACAAATTTCATTGAGAAGAATCTGCTAAATTTGTAATACCAGCAGGAGGTGGAGTTTGAGTAATCCTGGGAGTCAACCATGAGAAGAGGAAGCCTGCTCACCATCTTGCGAGAATTTAAAAAGGATTATGCCGAGAAATACGGCATCCTTGAGATCGGGGTATTCGGGTCGATGGCCCGGGATGAGGCCCGGGAAGACAGCGATGTGGACATCTTTATCAAGACCAAAACCCCCAATCCGTTCATCTTGGTGCACATCAAGGAAGATATTGAGAGGCTGACCGGGAAGCATGTCGATATTGTTCGGCTGCGCGAAAAAATGAACCCTTTCTTAAGAGAACGTATAGAACAAGAAGGGCATTATGTTTGATAAGAACCTCGTTTTGTCGATACTCACCCAGATTGACGAAGCCCTGGGAAAAATTGCCAGCCGTGCCGAATGGATTCGGAGCCCGGACGATTTCACCAGTTCCCCGGCCGGCATGGAAAAACTGGATAGTATCTGCATGCTTTTCATGGCCATTGGCGAGGCCTTGAAGAATATCGACAATATTACCGGCGGGACCCTCCTGTCACAATATCCCGAGATTGACTGGAAAGGGGCAATTGGTTTCAGGGACATCATCGCCCATCATTACTTTGATATTGACGCTGAACAGGTATTCTGGATCTGTAGGCATGAATTGGCCCCAATATCAACCGCAATAAAAAAGATGATAGCGGATTTACGTTGATAATTGAGATTGTGAATATTGCCCAGGATAAGCCCACGACCTGCTAAGAGGCCGGGTGCAGGGATGAAATTA
>JACRIK010000005.1 GCA_016235865.1 Planctomycetota bacterium
CACGCCCAGCCAGAGCCCGAACGGAATTACCACGGACATCCAGGCCATAGTCGTAGCCGTAGAAGGCGCAATGGATGTGATGAAACAATTACAGATAGTGGAGAAACTGGCCTACCGGAAGAATATCGAGAACGTCAGCAATATGGATGAACTGGACAAGGACGTATCATTAGTGGCATTGAGATTCAACTACCGGTTGATGTCGGAAAGCAAGATACTGGATAAATGGACTCTGGGATTAGAATACCGGATGTTGAGTGTCAGCATTGCCGAAGACCAGAAGACCGGCATGGTATTTGAGGTAGACCGCGAGGTGAATGATAATCTGATATTCGGGTTTGGATATAACCTGGTTGACTTCTCTGATGACCTGACCACATTAGGCAGGGATTATAAAGTTAAGGGAGCGTTTATTAGATTGACGGCTAAATATTAGAGCCAGTTTAAGCAAAGCGGATCACTGGCTCTTATCCCGACAGTATTTGTCAGAATTCGGCTAAATAGTCACTCTGAGTAATTTTAGGGTGGCATAAATAATTGTATGTATAAGACAAGATGGTCGTTTGTTATAATGGTTCTATTTATTGTATATGTTACCGTATTCAATTATGGTGGTTGCGAATATAAAAGAAATACCAGTGGTAGTAGCGCTTCGGCACCCGGGGTATTCGATCTTATCTTGCCCTGTGATGGAGATATTACGACTGTAAATCCATCAGTTTTCTATCCGGTGCCGGCATTTTCTGTATCATGGGCTAATGCTGTTAATGCCTCTGATTATTTATTGGAGATATCTAAAGACGATGCTTTTATTCCGGCTAATTCGGTTTATTCTTGTACTTTTCCATCCGGCATTACCCGGTATATAGTTCCTGAAGGCGCCGTATTACCCAGTAAATGGTATTACTGGCGGATAACCGCACTAAATTCTTACGGTCGAACCGTTGCCTCTAATGCTCCGTTCTCATTCGCCACCGGTCTCAAAAGCAGCGGAACCCCTTCGGCCGGCGCATTTGATTTGACCGAGCCGCTGAATATCCCCGTAGGCGAGGTATTCTCATCATCACCCAATACTGAGATATTGACTCCCGATCTTAACTGGACCAATGCCCCCAATGAAGTTTTTTATGAGGTGTATCTGGATAATGACAGCAACTTTAATATACCGCTATATACCACAACCGCCAAACCCGGAGTTTTGAATATAACAATCCCCGATACGGTTCCGCTAACAGAGACAAGCCGTTATTACTGGAAGGTGGTGGCCACCAATCCTTATGGCAATGCGGACTCGTCCACATATTCGTTTGCCACCGGTCCGATTAAATATTACACCCTTACTACCGATGTTACAACCATCACGGCTGACCAGGGCCTGACCGCAACGCTTACCGCTTACGGCAACAATAATGCAGTGGTCAGTGTTTATAATCCGTTTAGCATTACAATGAATTCAGGTGCCGGGATAAATTATTATACCAGCAACACCTTCAGCGAAATAAATACCGCGCGGACATATACGCTTAATAACGGGGTTGCCACTATATATGCAAAGGTAACCCTATCAGGGTCGACAATCCTGGTGGCCACGGATCCGGCCTCAAGAACCAAGATTAGCAATTTTATTACCGTCAATCCCGGCGCGGTGGCGGCCGTTACTGTTTTCGGTCCGGACCCAATTGCCTCAGCAGGCACACCCCAGACCTATACCGCGGTTTCCAAGGACGCCAACGGAAACACGGTTTCTGAGACATACACCTGGGCCCATGCCAATGGGAGCGGTTCTGTCACCAGGACCGGTAATAGCCTGACCGGATTCCTGGCCGGGACGGCAACCATCACGGCCACCGGCACTACCAGTGGTATATCAGGCGATAAGGTAGTGACGATAACGGCTGGTGCGATAGTTACCGTGACGGTCTCGGGTTCTGACACGGTATCCGAGACCGCACAGGTTTATACGGCGGTTTCCAGGGATATCAACGGTAATACGGTTTCAGATACTTATAATTGGACGCACTTGAATGACACGGGCTCAGTGACCCGGATCATTAACTCGCTTATCGGCAATTTAGCAGGTACGGTAACAATAACCGCGACCTCAGTGGCTGCGCCGAGCAGATCAGGCGGTAAGGTAGTAACTGTAGTGCCCGGCGCCATTGCCACGGTAACGGTATCAGGTGCCAATTCAGTCACATCAGCCGGTACACCCCAGACCTATGCCGCGGTTTCCAAGGACGCCAACGGAAACACGGTTTCTGAGACATACACCTGGACCCATGCCAATGGGAGCGGTTCAGTCACCCGGACCGGGAATACCATTACCGGATTCCTGGCCGGGACGGCAACCATCACGGCTACCGGTACTACCAGCGGCGTATCCGGTGGTAAAACAGTGACCGTAACCCCTGGGACAGTCACAACCGTGACGGTCTCAGGCGCCAATTCAATCACCTCAGCCGGCACAGCCGAGGCCTACACAGCGGTTTCCAGGGATGCCAACAATAATACGGTCTCAGATACCTATAACTGGGCGCACGTGAATGACACGGGCTCAGTCACCCGGACCGGGAATACCATCACCGGATTCCTGGCAGGCAATATCATGATAACCGCGACCTCGGTCTCAGCGCCAGGAGTATCCGGCGGCAAGGTGGTAACCGTGGTGCCCGGGACAATCGCCACGGTGACGGTAACAGGTTCAAATACGGTATCCGAAACCGCACAGGCCTACACAGCGGTTTCCAG
>JACRIK010000006.1 GCA_016235865.1 Planctomycetota bacterium
CACCCACAGAAAGGCTCTCGAATATTGTGAAAGGGCGCTCAAGCTGGGACTCCCGAAACAAGAAAATGCCTTTATTTACAAAAAAATGGCAGAGTGTTATATCGGTCTGGAAGAATATGACAACGCCTTGCAATATTTAAACAAGGCGTTGTCGCTGAAACCGAATATTCAAGGCACCCTCAAGCTGAAAACGAAGCTGAGCCAATATACGTCAAATACGGTGGAATAAATTGGCCATGAAGCCCCACTAAAACAAGATGACTCACTTGCCATATCATTTAGTGGGGCTGCCGGTACTCCCATTATCCAGGGTACGCTCGGACTGGCGGTGGAGACGCCCCGTTATTAACGGAAGCCGGCCACCGTTTTAGCAGTCTTGTTGAGTACGAGGTGATTGTCTGCATCGCATTTTGGGTGGTTCAGGTTGCCTGCGGTGCAGGTGGAGTTAGTCTTCGAGGCCACGCCCAGCTTAATCCCACCATATTTCTTGCGAGGGTTCGACCAATATGGTATTCTCGTGCAACTGAAGCCGCGGTCTGAGCAGTCATTATTGTAAGCCATAACCGTTCGCCAGCGCGTTTGCGCCGTAGCACCAGGGTTTACGTATCCATGGTTGTAAGTGTAGGGGCTGTTCTTGGCGTCGTCCACGTACCAATCGTGGCGGGCGCCCATGTTGTGTCCCAATTCGTGTCCGAAGGAATAATAGCCCGTGGCGCAATTCCAATTCACCAGCGCGAAGGCATTCGTCTTGAAGGCGTTCGAGACAGTCGTCATCAGCCACGCAAGGCCGCAGTACCCATTGTCGGCCACGAGCAGAACAACCTCATCGGCTTTGTAGGTATCCCGCAGGGTGTGGACGTTGTCAATGAACCCGTCCGAGGTGTTGGTCAGCCGGCTCAGGGTAGTATTCCAATTGAAACCGGATTCATCGTAGGAAACTTCTTCCGCATGTGCCAGGTGCACCCGCTGGGTGATACCGCTGTTAGTGTAACTGGTATTGGTCTCGGTGATGGCCAGGTTGATCAGGGTGTTCATTGCCGTTGTGCCGCCGGCGGCCGCCCGCGCATCATCGGTATAGACAACCAGCACGTCAATCTGGGAACCCTTGACAAGGGACACCGCCTCCGCAGACACGTCATCGGTACCTGCATCAGCAGGCAGATCGGCGGGGATCGGTTCAGCCTCAGGCGGATAAGCGGAATGGTCCACCTCACATACCACATGAACTCCCCCCCCTGCGTAACGCACCTGGTATGCTCCTCCGGGAAACACGATGTTTGCAGCCATCAGGCCGTCTTCGACGACCATGGTCACGCTACTGAGACCAACCCCTTTCAGTTTTCCCACATAGACGAATCCTTTAGGCGATACTTTTTTGACCGTCTTTAGGACAGCATTGAATGAAACGTCGTTGAACAAGTTCAACTCCAAAACATCACCTCGCTTCGCCCATGCCGCACCCAGCATATCGAAATCAACGTTGACACTGCGGGAGCGAACGGCTACGGCAGGTATGTCCAGGCTGCCGGCTTGCATGGAATCGGTAAATAGCCCTTCGCCGGTATCATTGGCCATAGCCGATGAACCAGAAGACCCCATGCTGATTGCTGTGATCATCAACAACGCCATAAATAGTTTCTTCATCTGGACTCTCCTTTTAAGATTGGATGTGAGATATTTATAACTCTGCCTGCAACAACCCATATTATTGCAGATAACGCTCTTTGCTACAAAGTTATTGACGGCAACGTCTATTGGGTTCCTTTCATCATTGCATAGACGCCCTCCTAATACTAAAAAAGGTAACAGTTCACCTCCCTCAAAAGTGCCGACACCCTGTCAGGGTTTAAAACCCTGACAGGGTTATCCGGGCAATGTGCCGATTCCCCTACAGTGAGGGGCAAGAGGTGGGTGAACTGTTACTAAAGAAGATTTCCCTCACGGCGTAATTGCCTGCAAGGGCGGTTCTTCCGGCGGAAAGGCAGATTGGTTGATCTGGTAAACGGCATGGATTCCCTCGCCCACATATCTGATCTGATAGAGAGAACCAGGCAGGGTAATATTTCCGGACAAAACATCCTTCTCAACAACCAGCGTGACCTGACTATATTCCACGTGATCAAGGTGACCAATC
>JACRIK010000007.1 GCA_016235865.1 Planctomycetota bacterium
CGCCGTATTATAGGTTATCTCGTTATTGTATATCGCCGCTGAGGCCTTATAAACAAAAAGGCCGCCTCCGGCTGAATTGGCTTTATTATACATAAAGCGGTTATTAAGCAGACTAACCGCCGAATCGCTGATATATATCCCACCGCCAGAGCCGCTGATATTATAATTCACCTCATTCTCGGCTACCAGGACCGATCCGTTAGGATTATGGTCGAAGAATAGCCCGCCGCCTAGATTCTGGGTGCTATTGTTATTTATTTTGTTCTGTTTTATAACCGGACTGGCCGCATTGGCCTCCCCGCCATGGCAATAAATACCCCCTCCATACAATTCGGCCTGGTTATTAACTATCTGATTATCGGTGATAAGCGGGTCGGATTTACAAATGTAAATGCCTCCCCCGCCACCCATCTCGTCATCACCGAGGGCCGCCAGCACTTGGTTACCGCTTATCAGGTTATGACTTATCTGGGGCTTAGCCTCGTTATCTACGAAGATTCCGCCACCAAAGTTAGCGGTATTATTATTAATTTCATTCTCTATAATTATCGGCTCGGCTGGTTCGCCGCTTCTTCCGCCGAAGACATAAACCCCGCCGCCGAATTGGGCCGTATTCTCCATAATGAAGTTATCACTCACCTGCGGACTGGAGGCGTAACAATAAACTCCGCCGCCGGCTCCGGCCTGGGCATAAAAATCATGTTTGGCCGTATTCTTGCTTATCCTGTTTTTGGTGATTTTGGCTGTGGAGTTATTATCGCCATATATTCCGGCGCCGTATTCAGCCGAGTTTTCCGTGATGATGTTATACATAATAACCGCCGAGGAACTATATAGGGCAATACCGCCGCCGCAGGAGCGGTCTACAGTGCCGATATTTTTGCTAATGATGTTATTCATAATAGTCGGTGAGGAATCCCGGCAATATATCCCCGGGTGTTCGCCGGAACCGCCGGTAATGGTAAAACCACGCAGGATGGTGGTTTCTTCTTCGTTATTGATGAACTGGACGACTGGTCCATTGCCTGTTCCTTTGATAGTGGTAGTTTCCGGCCCGGTTAAACTCTGTACAATCACTCCGGGCTTAAGGGTTGTCAACGGGCGTGATATAATGTACCAGAAATGGGCACGAAAAGTGTACCACCCCTTCCCCTAAAGGGTGCCTGACTCCTAAAAACACATGGTATCATATTGACAGGAGGTAGTCAATATGATACAGAAGGAGAGATGTATGGATATCTGGAGTTTGGCAAGGCAAGGGAAGTCAGTTCGGGCAATAGCCCGGGAGACCGGATTACACCGGTTGACGGTAAAGAGGTATCTGGAAGGCGAGGAGCTGCCGGAATACCGGAAAGTGGAACGGGTGTCAATATTGGAGCCGTATAAGCCGATGGTAAAGGTTCTGCTTGGGCAGGAAGATTACCAGGCGACCAGGATAAGGGAGTTAATAGAGCCGCACGGGTATAAAGGGTCTTATGACGTGGTCAAGCGGTACGTAAGGGTATTGAAAGGGGAGCGTGACCAGGTGGCCTACATCCGGTTTGAGACAATGCCGGGGTTGCAGGCGCAGGTGGACTTCGGGGAATTTGCCGTAGTGTGCCCTGATGGTGAGGAACGGAAGCTGTACTGTTTTGTAATGGTATTGGGATTTTCGCGGCATATGTACGTTGAATTCGTGGACAGGTGTACGATGCCAGTGTTTCTGGACTGCCACCTAGGGGCCTTCAGTCATTTTTGCGGCCTACCCGGAGAGATCTTGTACGACAACATGAAAAACGTTGTGGTAAGCCGGCTGGTCGGGAAAATAAAGTTTAACGATACGATGACAGATTTTGCCTGCCATTACCGATTCAAGCCGATAGCCTGTCCGGCCTATTCGCCGTGGATAAAAGGGAAGGTAGAAAGGCCGATAGACTATCTGAGAGAGAGCTTCTGGCGTGGGTATGTTTACAGTAACCTGGAAAAAACCAACGAAGACATAATGAACTGGGTTAACACGACAGCGTTTGAGCGGATACACGGGACTACCAAGCAGAAGGTGTCTGTCCGGTTCGGTTTAGAGAGGGACAGGCTGGGAAATATACCGCGCCGGCCTTATGATACGGCTGCCAAGTATACCCGGAAAGTACAAAAGGACTGCCGGATAAGTTTTGGGGGCAACCTATACGGGATAGCGCATAAATGCGTAGGGAAAAAAGTGCTGATAAGGTTCAAGGATGGACGCCTGCGGGTATACAATGACAATGAATTGGTAGTGGAATACGTTGCCTGCCAGGGAAAAGGGCAGGTAAGGGAATACCCGTGGATATATGAGAATTTAAGGGAGGATAAGGAGCAGCAACGCAAGAAATACCGAAAACCATACGGTAAAGGCAAGGCAACGACAATAGGTCTGGCGAAACACAATAATTATACGGTAGCTGTGGAAGTCAGGGACCTGTCAGAGTATGAAGTGCTCCTTGGAGGAGGTGCGCCATGTCAGAACTGATAATGGAACGGGTAGAAGAGCACCTCCAGCGTCTGAAGCTGTTTAAGGCGGAAGAACTGCTGCCGGATATGTTAAAAGCTGCCGAGGAACAGGGAATGAGCCATCTTTCCTTCCTGGATTATATGCTGAATGAGGAAGTGGCGTCAAAGGAAGACAGGAGAGTAAAGACAACGCTCCGGATAGCCGGGCTTCCGTTTGAGAAAACAATAGATGGTTACGATTTTACGTTCAATCCGGAAGTGGATAAACGGACAGTGATGAGTTTGTTTGACCTTGACTTCATCAGCCGGCATGAGAACGTGATATTTTTGGGTCCTCCCGGTGTAGGGAAGACGCACCTGGCGACTTCCCTGGCGATAAAGGCGTGTTACTCCGGGATAAGTATATATTTTACGACCATGGCGGAGTTGATAGCCAAGCTCAAGAGTGACAGCGATGTGTCCAAAAACGGACGAGGGAGAAGTTATTACAAAAGCGGACTGGTAGTTGTTGACGAGGTTGGGTATATGCCGATAGCAAGGGAAGAATCGCACCTGTTCTTCCAGTTCATCAGTTACCGGTATGAAAAAGCAAGCACGCTCATCACTTCAAACAAGAGTTTTATGGAATGGGGTGAGCATTTCGGCGATCCTGTGATAGTGACTGCCATACTTGACCGACTTCTGCATCACTGCCGCGTGATAAACATGAAAGGAAAAAGTTACCGGATGAAAGGGCACAGTCAATAAAGGAGGTGCATACCATTACCGGACAGGCAAACGCCTGTTAAAACGAAAATGAGAGCGGGTCTTGAATGATAGAAATTGACGAAAATGAAAAAAAGTGCAGGTTTTACAAAAAACGGAGCTTAGGCAAAAAGATTGAAATCAAG
>JACRIK010000008.1 GCA_016235865.1 Planctomycetota bacterium
GAATGATCCGAAAGGCGATGCCCTTCATTTAGCCTTGGCATCATATCATCATTGCCATTTTCTGTTGACTTGGAACTGTGCCCATTTAGCAAATGCAAATAAATTTGAACATATTCGCCACATCAATACAATGCTTGGGTTGTATGTGCCAATCTTAACGACACCCTTCGAATTACTTTATTGGGAGGATAAGTAAGTGTTAATTAATGAAGCAATAGAAGATATAAGAAAGACCCGTCATGATATTTCTGCAGAGTTTCATCATAACACAAAAGAGTTGTTGGAACATTATAAGCAATTAGAAAGTAAATATTCTGATCGAATATATACCAAGAAAAATACTAATGGTTTAATTCAAATTACATCAATAGATGGCATCGCTTAGATGTGATAATAGGTACTCTTGAGGTGAGGGGTGACGGGTGCATTCCTACTTTCTTGTAAATAGGTATTTTGTCCCGTAGGGACAGATGGAAATAGCCCACCGATTTATCGGTGGGGACGGTGACCAGAATTGCTAGTCCCGTAGGGACGGCTGACAGCATGAGCATTTCCAGCCGACATTGCCAGCACAAGGCGCTTATAAGAATTTGGGAATGCTTCCGGGGTGGCAGCATGGAGATGGAGTTCTGCGAAGGGGACATCATTGTTGTCAAGCTTTGTTCCTCAACCTGAACCTTCTCTTTTAGACGAACTCGAAGGATTGGAGAAATTATTGAACAATGAATAACCAACCGGAAACACAAGAGCAGTCGGTTCTCACCACACGGATACGCACCGCGTTGCATGATGCGCGCGTCAGGATAGAGGCGCTGGAACGGTCTAAGAACGAACCTATCGCTATTATCGGCATCGGGTGCCGTTTTCCCGGCGGGGCGGACGATCCCGAAAAATTTTGGAAGTTGCTTCACGAGGGTGCAGATGCCATCGGGGAAATCCCCCGCGACCGGTGGGATATCAATAAATTTTATGACACGGCACAGGCGACGCCCGGTAAGATGTATTTCCGGTATGGCGCTTTCTTAAAACACATAGATCAATTCGATCCCCACTTTTTCGGGATTTCACCCCGGGAAGCGATGAGTATGGACCCCCAGCACCGTATGCTCCTGGAAGTAAGCTGGGAGGCGCTGGAACATGCGTCGATTGCCCCTGACAGCCTGAAATGCTCGAAGACGGGCGTATTTGTTGGCATCGGGCAAAACGACTATTCCCGGCTGGAGATGAATTGCGGCGACCCTGCAAGGATTACGGCATATTCCGGAACGGGAAACCTTTTCTGTTTTGCGCCCGGCAGATTATCCTATATTTTGGGTCTGCAAGGCCCCAACATGGCCGTTGACACGGCCTGTTCGTCGTCCCTGGTTGCGGTGCATCTTGCCTGTACGTCCCTGCGGAACGGGGAGTCTGATCTGTCCTTGGCCGGCGGCTCACATCTGGTGATATCGCCGGAAATAAGCGTTTTTCTGTCGATGACCAGGGCCGTCGCCCCCGATGGGCGTTGCAAGACCTTTGATGCGTCTGCCAACGGCTTTGCGCGGGGAGAAGGGTGCGGGATGATCGTGCTTAAGCGCCTTTCGGACGCCATTGCCGCAGGCGATAACGTCCTGGCGCTCATCCGTGGATCCTCGGTGAATCACGACGGACCCGGCAGCGGCCTTACGGTTCCCAATGAACAAGCCCAGGAGCAGGTTATACGCCAGGCGCTTGCAAACGCCGGGGTGGAACCCGGCCATATCCGTTACGTAGAGGCGCACGGCACCGGCACCTCGTTGGGCGACCCGATTGAAGTGAACGCCCTGGCCGCCGCATTGTGCGGAAAACGCGCCCCGGATCGCCCGCTCATGATCGGCTCGGTAAAAACCAACGTGGGACATCTGGAAGCGGCGGCGGGCATTATCGGACTTATTAAAGTCGTGCTTGCCATGACCCATGAAGAAATTCCTCCTCACCTGCACTTCAAAACCCCCAACCCGCTTATTGCCTGGGATAAACTGCCGATAACGGTTCCCACACAGCCGGTACCCTGGCAGAAAGGCGAAGAAGGCCGGTTTGCGGGGGTGAGCTCATTTGGGATGAGTGGCGTCAACGCCCACGTGGTGCTTGAAGATTTCCGTGAAAAAGCGAATGCCTCAATACCACGTCACAACGGAGCGCCCGCAGATACGCATTACCATCTATTCACCCTTTCTGCAAAAACCACAGAGGCGTTAAGACAATTGGCGGGACGGTACGCGAGCCACCTAGCCGCACCTCCCGGCCTGTCCATTGAAGACGTCTGCCTTACCGCCAACAAGGGACGTTCCCATTTCATTTGCCGGTTAAGCGCGGTAGTGGCGACAGCGCGGGAACTAGAGGAACTCTTGACGGCCTTTCACCACGGACGGGCGGCTCATGGCCTGTTTACCGGACAAGACGTTTATCCGTCAGGGACGATTACTGCATTCGGAAATAGAAACGTAAAGAGCGAACTGGAATCCCTGGGAAGCGCTTACGTACAGGGCAAAAATATAGATTGGACTCAATTCTA
>JACRIK010000009.1 GCA_016235865.1 Planctomycetota bacterium
ACGCGCCCACCCTGTCCGTAAGCGAGGTCATGCGCCCGATGGAGTCATAGACGTAAGAGACCGGCGCATGAGAGCCTGTCGTTGTCGAGGACGGGTTCCCGTAGCCGTCATACGCGAGCGTGGTCGTTGTGTGGCGGGCGTCAGCGGCCGTGTTCTTAAAGCCGTTAGTATAGTATGTCGCGGCCGTGGTGTTACCGAGCGCGTCGGCCGCCCCTGTAAGATGATGCTCGGAGTCGTAGGCAAAGGACGCGGCGTGATTGAGCGGGTCGGTCGTTGAGACGAGCCTGTATTGACCGTCATAAGCGTTTGTGGTGATTTTACCGAGCGCGTCTGTTACTTTTATAAGGTTATTCTGGCCGTCATATTCGTACAAAGTGGTTTTCGATCTTGCGTCAATGGTCTTGACTACGTGGTCCTGCCCGTCATAGACCTTGCTCGACTTTTTGCCAAGAGCGTCTTTAGTGGCCGTATGTCTGCCTTTTTCATCGAAGTAATATGTAATCCAGTTACCGGCCGGGTCTTGCTCGTAACTAACATAGCCTGAGAAATAATAATTATAGGTTACATTAGATCCGCCCTGTCTCGGCGCCGTCTGGGTCTTGACCCTGCCCAAGGTGTCGTAGTCGTTGGTTATCGTGGTGATGTTTAACGGGTTTATGAGCGTCGTCATCCTGTGGTCTGCGTTGTAACCGTAGCCCCACTGCTTACCCTCAGGGTCGATATAATTCACAAGGTTGCCGCTTGCGTCATAAGAATAGGAGATTGACCTTCCAGCGGAGTCTGCAACCGACGCTATGCGATTAGAGGCGTCGTACGTAAAGCCAAGCGACCTGCCAAAGGCGTCGGTAACACTCGATAGATTAGAGCCGGAGTAATTGAAGTTCATCGTATTGCCGTCAACGTCAACCATGTCGCTGATGAGGTTAGCGGCGTTAAAATGTGTGCGCTCACCGAAACGCTCCTCAAGGGAATATAGACCGCCTGTCTTTACAAGCTTTGTCGTCAGTCCGGGAAGTGAGGCATAAGTGCCATCCGCAAGCTTTACGAACTCCATTGTCTTCCCGCCCAGATTGACCGTTACGGCGTTGTCGATAAGCTGATCAACCGCCCACTTGCTCGCAAGGGAGGCGGTCATCCATCCCTGAATATCGTCCCGGGTTTTAAAGATATCCACCATCGTATAGAGCGCCGCTATAAACGACGCCGCGTCAACGGGCTGGCGCAGGCCGAGGCCCGGGTTACCGTCGCTTGAAGGCTCAAGGCGTATATCGTAATTGTGCGCCCAACCGTAGCCGAGGGTGCGTTTCACGGAGCCGGAGTTGCCGTTATAAGAACGAGCGAAGGAAAGACCAAGCGGGGCGCTGCTACCGAGGGCAAGGTCGGTATGGTCATATATATATGCGCCGCTGGCCATGTCTACCGGCTCATTTGAAGTAGGAGTATTCACTAAAGTAACATGTTGACCTATGGTTTGGCTGTACAAAACATTATCCACCATATACGTAATAGTTGTTACGAGCTTCGGAATGTTAACCGGCCCCGGTGAAGCTGCATATCCTCCATAATTGTTTTCACCGATAATCATACCCATAGACCCGCTGCTGCCGTCTGCATTAAATTTTTTCTCAACATAGCCCTTACCCTTCCACTGTGTGGAGGTACCCGCAAGGATTGTACCGTTCTGCGGAAGCACTAAGGTATACCCTCCGGCGCTCGTCAAGGCGACCCGGTTCGCAAAATAATCCAGATCAACGACCGAATAACCCGTCAATTGCGGCCTGATGCTTGCCCAGTTAGCCTCGTTCACAAGGAATACCTTATTAGCATTGGTATTTGCACTGGCATTGGCAAGCTGAAATAGCTTCATGGTGGATACCGCAGGCTTATCAGACCCCATCAACTGCTCCAGCATGCCATGCTCGAATGCGCTTGCGGCAGACACTGATGCCTTAAAGTGAGCTAGCTCATCAATACTGCTGTTTATGTTATTATGTTTTGATGAAATACTATAAGTCAACGCCTTCACGTCAATATAATATCCAGCCTCCTGAGCCATTAAACCCACATCGTGGTGCGTTATTTCAACGATATCGGTAAGAGCGGATAAAAGACGGTTAGCCATGTTCACCTCCTTCATCCAAGTTGTTCCCATTATATTAAGTGTCTCGCCGAGGACGGATTCCGAAGTATTGGCCGACCCCTGAGCAATATAACCATCAAGTTGCTTCTGGCTTTTATGAAGCCGGGCGTCCGTTGTCCCGCCGAAATCATAAACTATTGCGTATGAACTGCCGCTTACAGGCGTATAGGTTACCGTCTGGTCGGCATAAGCGCCGCTGTTTGCGGCATAAGGGTGGTCTATTGTCAACGTGAGCGGGTACTTCCATCCATGATAGATGGTGCTGGTGCTGGTGGCTATTAACGCGCCGTCAAGGCGCAATTCCGCCCAATCCACTAGCAGCCCGAGTTCTGTCCCGCCTGGGCGATAGGTAATGGTCAGACGCCTTCCGCCCAAGTCAGGAATCTTAAACGTATAATCTATACCAACATGCTGAACGCGTAATGTCGCGATGTAGGCATTGGGTACCTCGCTCCATGAATATACGATGCCGCCTGTATATGATGAAGTTCGAGTAGAGATTTTACGCCCTCCGATAATTTCCTTTATGTCGCTATTTGGATATTGGCTATGGATAGTGGCAACTAAATTTGATGACAGGGTGGAAAGTTTGCTATTGAGCGCGGTTTCATTAAGGTTGTGGACATAATCGCTCCCTATAGTGGCGCCGGATGCAACGGCTGACATAACATCGGCCTGATTATATCCCATGGCCTGACCGATATCGATTTTGTTTGTGTATGAGTATGTTTTAAAGGATGGGTCATAATAAACGACAGCTCCGTTTATAGTTACCTGTACCCATACTAGGTTCATATCCGCCGAACCGTCGCTGGAAACATCAGCTGGTATGCCGGCATTCGCAATAACATTGGATATCGTCTGATAAGTCTCATCCACTCCAAACAAATTTGCAAGGTCAGCGGCAGAATGATGTACATATACATAACTATACTGAGCGTCCGTATATCCACTCGCCCTCAAAAGCGCAATCATAAGAGAAGCCTGATCGAAATCATTACCGCTGCCGTCAAGCAGCGTGAGCGTTGCGCCTTTAAGAGAGCCGTAATAGGGGACATAGTCAATATTATACGTGACATACCAATACAAATAACCGGGATCATTTTTGAGGGCACGGGCAAGCTCCATTATCTCCGGAGAGACGTCCGTTGCAAGGCCGGTCATGGGCGCACCCGAACCGGATAGAGCGTTGCCGATGCTGACCTTCCTTGAGGCAAAATATGCATCAGCTTCAGCATGACTTACGATAGGCGCCTGCTCAGCAAACCATCCCGGCCCTTTATTTTTTGCATTGGCTTGCGCAGACGCATTCCCCTGATTATTCGCTTGATTTGAATTTGCGGAAGACAAAACGATGATAAAATCCTTAGTCGCAGTCTGAGAGGCCGATAAAGTTATGTTTACTGTCGTAGCGGAATAACCTGCCTTAATCAATATAACCGCATGATTGCCTGAAGGTATCGCTGGGAAGCTGTATTTCCCATTGGCATCGGTTGTCGCGGAATAAGCGCCGATCTTGATATCGACGCCTGCAACAGGCGCGCCGGTCGCATCGCGGACAACGCCGCTTAATAATACCGTCGCCGCCTGTCCATTGCTTGAAACGTTCCCGTTTGCGTTTGCGTCGCCGGGGTTGTCTGCGTTAGCGATAGAAACACGTTGGACGCCGTCTATCGTAGGAAAATCGGCAGGGATAGGATAATCATAGGCGATAGTCCAATCCCCAAAGAAAACATTGCTATTTATTTCACTGTAAGAAATACGTGAATACCCCGCCTCACCCCAATCAGCGCCCCAACTGCTCTTCACTATGAAATACTGCCCGGCATCGTCATAACCCACTATGAGCGCGGAATGATACCCCTCAAGATTGCCCCAGGCGTAGGAATATACCCCTGATGTATAATAAAGAAAGTCGGTATAGACCGACATGGTTGCCACCAGCGGCCCTTTGTTGTAGAGCGCGTATTTAATGGCGTCGAGATTGGAATTCACCCGATACCAATCCGAGATTTTATACGTATTGGACGTCCAGTTCATACATGCGTTAGAACAAGAACCGTCTGCGGCGATATACGGATAGCAACTCTCATCGGGCAGTCCTACGTTACGGATAAAATCCGAAAAATAATCGATGAAACCGCCAACGCATGAGCCTACGCCGCTACAGGATGTAGCCACCTGTTCGGAAAGGTCGATGTCGGCTCCCGGGGTATTACGGGATATCAATACCGACGACTCCAGAGCCGCAGTAGGCGCAAAGGCCCAGCATCCGGCGCAAGCACCCTGTTCTTTTACAGGGGTTACATAGCTGCCATAACCACCGTAATTTCTCCAGTCAACTCTGGTCGGCAAAACAGCGGTTGGAACGGACATTACCTTTTCCGCGCCCTTGGAAGGTATGATAGTTCCAAGCCGACTCCTCCTCTCGTCAGGCGTCAACCTTGTGAACGAAGTTTCACCCGCCGTCCACCGGCCGTTCTTGCCTGATATAGCATTTTTTATCTCGTTAAGTTCATTTGCCGCAGCGTGAGATTTTACACTAAAAAACATGGCGAGAATGAACAATAAGACTGCAACTGAGATCTTACCTCTCATATTTTACGCTCCATGGTTTCATCAATTTATGAACGATTCAAAAAAGTAAGGTAAAAGAATGTCCCTTGTATTTTCATTACTGTCCGGTTAAATTCCAAGGCTCGCAGATAATACCTTGCCGAGAAAAATAAATCCTTTATTTTTCAAGAAATTTGCTTTCGGCGATATATGCTGTCCGGAGAAACCCGAATCTTGATCGCACAAAGGCTTTTAGCTATTGTAAGAGCTCCCATTTTCCATGTGCAAATATGCTATTATAGCCATTTTGAGGCCTATTGCAGGCTGTCCGGTTAAA
>JACRIK010000010.1 GCA_016235865.1 Planctomycetota bacterium
CGTATCTGCCTTGACCACATCCAGAGCGCTGTAACCGCTACCCTGAGACCGGGCCGTTACATACATCGTAAATACCGCGCCTGGGGTGGTGGTTATCACCTTTATCTCTGCACGAATGATTTGATAGGCAGTCGGCGCCTGGACAACCGGTGTCAGGGCCGTTGTTGCCCAACCCGTACCTATTACCTGTGAGGTAATATTGCTTCCACCGGTCTCGGCATCATAATAGGTTATAGCCCAGTTGCCGGGATTACTACCTGTACCTGTCACTGAGAAAACGTCATCGCTATTGCCATCGTTCTCCACCCGGATATAATAGGTCACCATGCCGCCGCTTAAGATTGACTGCGCCTTGGTCTGGCCCGTGCCGTTAGTACTGGTAATCGTCATATCCGCATATGTGCCTTCGGCCGGATTGCGGATACCGCTATCTGCCCGGTAGAATGTGCTTGTTTGCGTCTTTGTCTTGATGGTATCACTCACCGATGGATTTGCTGCTGAAATTATCTTCACATATCCGGTATATTCACCGACCGCACCTCCTAATGTCGTGGTCGCGGGCGAGAGAGCCACACAAATATTAGCCATACCGCCTGCGGTAATACTACTGCTTGTCCTTAACCACCCGTTAGCTGAGGTTATCTGGCTATACGGTATCACAGGCGATGCTGTATTCGGACCGTCATAATAGGTCACGCTCCATCCGCCGGTCGATGGCGATGCAGTCAGGGTCACCTGGGTTGCCACGTTTCCGTCATTCTCTATCTTCACTAAATATGTTATTGTCCCCTGAACCGGTATGATCATTGTTGTATTAGTCTGATTATTACCCGTTACATTATATTCTCCATCCCCATCATAAGGCGTATAGGTCGGGCTGACTGCCACCAGGTTGTCTATGGTATAATTATTAATTACCTCGGTTACACATCTGACTACATCTGTGCCACTGATAGTATTAAGCGGTCTGGCGCTAACCGTATTGGTTAAGACCTGTCCGCCGGCTAAATTCAAGCGGTCTCCGGCTGCTACCTCTAATCTAATCGTATATACTGACCCCGGTGCCAGTCCGGTCTGGCTATAGGCGCCGGACAATACCAATGAGGTTATATCTGTAGTTCCGGTCTCGGAATCATAATATGTAATGGTCCAGCCGCTGGTGGCAGCACTGCCGCTCACGCTTATGGCCTGAGTAGTATTGCCGTCATTCTGAATCCGGATATGGTATGAAACCATCTGGCTGTTGGTAAGAGTATTGGTTATGGTCTGGCTGGTCCCGTCTGTGTTGGTAATATTATCCCCTGTATAAATGGTATCCGCGCCGCGTTTGACCATAGCATCTGCCTGATAACCCCGAACTATGGTGGTTAAACTGATGGCGTCATAGAAATCAAGGTTGGTGGTTGAATAACTATAGAAGGAGGCAGCGCTGCTGGCGCCGGATATCACTGAATTACCGGTTACTTCCACCCGATAGTCACGGTATCCGGTTGAGGTGATTACTCCTGTGCTATGCGCGCCGTTTCTCATTGCAACAGTCCGGTCCACATTGTTGTTGTCATAGTATGAGATGGTCCAGTTAGCCACCGGGCCTGAGGCAGTAAGCGAGAATGTGTCGCTGGAGCCGTCGTTCTCCACCCTGATAAAATATGTAATAGTCGTATTGTTATCCGCATATTGGCTGTAGGCCTGGGGAGTCGGCGCATAGACACCCTGCCCTGAAGTATATGAACCGCCTGAGACCGTGTCGTATCTTAAATCAGGCTGGAAATTAAAGCAGACCGTATTGGCCCTGACCACATCAGTGGCATAAATGCCACCGCTACTACTCTGTATTGCCGCCAACATCGTATAGGTCGCGCCGGATGTATCGGTCAGCGGTGTTACCTCGACCCGGATAGTAGTTGACACCGGCGCATAGTTAAACGGCGTGACCGGCCCCCAGGTCCAACCGGTGCCCGTTATACTGCTGGTAATATTACTCCCGCCACTGGCCGCATTATAATATGTCACTGCCCACAAACTATTGCCAGGC
>JACRIK010000011.1 GCA_016235865.1 Planctomycetota bacterium
CGTTTCCGAATTCATCATAAGTAAAATACGAATACCGGCCTAAGGCATCCCTGGTCCAATCCATTCTCCCTGCGGTATCGTAATGGTAAAACACCGAATTGGCATTCGCATCGGTCTTCTGCGTAAGATTGCCTTCGTTATCATATGCAAATAACGTCTGGTTCAGATTGGCGTCCGTTATCCTTACCGGCTTATGGAAATTATTGTACTCCATAGACGTCGCCATGCCCATCTGGTCTGTTACGCCTGATATATCGCTGTTCGGCGTGTACGTATAGGTTATGCTGTAACCGCCCTGTATTTCAGCGAGCGTTACGTCCGTATCGTCTATTACGAGGTCGCCGTTTATGTCGCCCACAGGGCCGGTTTTCTTTGTTGTCCTGCCCGTGAAATCCTTGTCAAATTTTGTAATATACCCTTCGGCGTCCGTGTATTTTGTCAGGAAGCCCTGCTCGTTGTACGCGTATCTCTTTACGTATCCCAGCGAATCCGTAATTGTCTCTGCCTGTCCTGATATAAGGTTATACGTATAATTAAGCGCCTGGCCGTAGGGCTCATTTTGGGTTTGTATCCTGCCTTGTCCGTCATAGGAATACGACCGGACATATCCCCCGCGGTCTATCCAGGACGTGCGGTTATTATTTATGTCATACGTGTAAGAATCATAATCTCCGCCTGCTATGGCGAAATTTATGTCATCCATGTTTATAAGGCCGTCGTTGTTCAGGTCTTTTACAGGGCCAACGTATCTTGTCAGGTTATTTGCGCCGTCGTATTCAAAATACGACATATAGCCCATGGCATTGGTCATTGTTTTAGGACTGCCGTTGGGCCAATACGTTGCTGAGAAACTCCCTGATTTCGGATTCTGATAGCCGGTATTATTGCGCGATGTATCCCAATTGCTTGTTATCGTATTATTGGCCGGATCCGTATATTGCGTAATGGCATTCAAAAGGGCGTTATACGTATAGGTATGTACGCCGGTTATGGCATCGGTAATTACTGTTGTGCCTGCGCCTTCATTATAACTAACGGTCTTCTGGCCGTTATTGGGATATTTTACATTGACAAGTTTTCCCCATTTGCCGTAGGTATATTCATAGACGTTTCCCGCGGGGTCGGTCTTTTTAACAAGAAGTTCGCTTGTCGGGTTGTATTCGTATCTTATGATTTCGCCTGTCGGCAGGTGTATTGCTGTAAGATATTTTCCGCTGTATTCAAGCGTAGTTGCGGCGCCGCCGGGCATTGTTACGCCTGTAAGTTTACTATTCGTATAATCAAGCGCGGTTGTCCTGTTAACCGAATCCGTGACTGCCGTTAAAAGCGTACCTGTATAGCCGAGGGTCAAGGTATTTCCTTTGGTATCGTATATGAAAGTCAATCTGCCGGAGACGTCAAATTGCAGTACGACGTTGCTTTTCCTTACGATTGTATAGGTGCTGTCAGGATTTATTGTAAGCGTAGTTGCGGGCTCGCCGAACCTCGGGTCTGGCCTGTACGCGCCATTCTGCAGGAAAAATCTTACCGGCAGGCCGGTCTCGTTTACAAATATATAAGAAGCCCCGCGCGGATAGATCCTCATGTCCAGATTATGCCGCCAGCCGAGGCCGTTCGGGCCGTCGTAATATGAAAGCGAATTATAGATTAATGCAATATTTGCCGTAAAGCCTGTGCCGCGGGATACCGCTATCGGTTGAACGACGCTGAGCGAACCGTCTGCGAGGTTTACTTGGCTTGCGCCGAGTTCTACATTTGCGGAATTCGGCATATACGCGATACCGTCCATGACGGTCATGTTGGACGCATCGCAATCCACGACATTCAACGGGCACACGACAAAGGGCGAATTAGCTTCGGACGGGGCCCCGCCTGTCTGCGGAAGGGTTATGCTTACCTCGGTGTAGGGTTTCCAGCCGTGGGCGGTGCTGGTATTACGGAATCCAAACCTGTAGACGTGCGGCTCTACGGTTGCATGCGTAAATGAAAAATCCCTGTTGATGAAATTACCCCAGTTAAAGCCTGAGCCTGCTACCCTGATATCATCTTCGTAGAGATACCACTGGAAGACCGACCAGATGGAACCGCCAATTACCACGCCGTTTATCCTTATGGTATATGACTCGTTTACGGTGTAAGTATACGGGCCGCTAATAGTGACGCTCTGCTGGCCGTATTCGGTCTTAGTTTCAGTATTGGTCAAATCCGCTTCTGTAAAAGTAACCTGTGCCTGTTGATTAATGGCAATACCGTTTACCGTAGCGTTTATCAGTGTTGTACCGGTGGTAAAAGTTGCCGTAAGCTCGGATGTGTATGTACCGTCGCCTTTATCCGTTACCGCGCCGAGCGTACCCGGGCCGAATTGCGAAAGAACAACATTCTGGCCGGCTCCAAGGAGATCATTATTTGCATCGCGCGGGGTAACCGTGATAATTGACTTTGAAACATTATTAGCATTCACATAATCCGGGTCTGCTATAACTGAAGTAAGCCCGGGATCAACTATACCCGTACCTGCTTCGTACAAAGAAAAATGC
>JACRIK010000012.1 GCA_016235865.1 Planctomycetota bacterium
ACCTGAAACCCAGCCGTAAAGGCGATGTTCCATTTCCGCCGGCATAAGTGGATGTATAAAGCCGGATGGCTCCGAATTTATCCACATCAGCGAGCGGTATTCCAACACGCTCAGCCAGAGCTAGTTTATTAGACAATGTCTTCCCGTAGGTCGGGTCTATTGTTCCGACAGAACCCGCATTACCGTCTCCATACCAGCTAACCCATTGTTGCGCCCAGTCAGAACCCAGGCCGAAGATAGCGGTGTTTTTAATCTGGTCATAATAGTAATAGTTCCCGCCACCGCTATATACCGGGTTCCCGGTAGCGTCTGTCCACCAGGCCCAAAAGCCATAATAGTTATTCGGGTCTTCCTCTATGCTGACCGATTCTAATTTAGAGGTGTCATACAAGACGATAATATTTCCCCAGACATAGTCAGGCGCAGTAGCGTCAAGTTCAAAATATACCACGTCGCCAATATTGGCTTGGACAGAATCGCTGTTGTTAGGGCCTGTAACCTTGTAATACCAGATGGTCGGCGGCTGCGGTGTTACTACATTAACGGTAATAGACGCCTCGGTATATGGCGGGAATCCGTGCGCGCCGGCAATGCCCCTGAATCTAAACAGATAGGTATAAGAGCCAACCGGCTTATTAATCCTAAGGGTTTGATTAAGTTGAGTGCCGAAGGTAAAGCCGCTGCCTGCAATAGTGGCCCCATTTTCAGACAAAGACCACTGGTAAATTGACACATCGGTTGAGGCAATAAGAATAATATCGTAATCCGTATCGGGCAGGGCTGTAAAAGGCCCGGCGATGGTAACCGTAGAACCATATCCCGTGTTGGTCTGGGTATTGTCTTGGGCCCAGGTTAAAGAACTGAATAATAATAGGAAGATGACAAGGATTGAGGTTAATCCGATTCGGCCTATGCTATAGTTTTTTGTCTCCATCTTATTGCTCCTTTCAGGTTATGAATTATTTGATGCATTATTACATATATTATAATCGTTTTATATATTTTGTCAAGCAGAAGCTGAAAAATATTTGGTATTTTACCTCCAAATACACTGTAGCACCCTTGGGCTGGCTTCCCGTTGGGTCCAGCTTCGGCGGGATGTCGCTCCGCCCCGCATAAGTGCGGGACTCCGCTGCGGCTTCGCAGGCAAGGATTACATTACCAGTTTGAGTATCTGCCAGACGAAGAAGCCCAGGGTGGCCAGCGTGAAGATTAATATGCAGACCAGAAAGATGACCTTGAATATGTGGGTTGAGTCGCCCGGCTGGGCGTTCTTTTTAGGTTGGGGGACGCTTGAGAATGGCATGGTGGTCAGATTCGCTCTACTCACTACAGGCGGGATGACGTCGCCGTAGAGTTCCCGGCGGCGGTGGGTTTCGTCCAGTAATATTTTCGTGGTTTCCTTGGTTTTGTCTATCAGTTCGGTGTATTGGTTTACGCCGGCCTCGACCTGGCCGGTCCATTGGTCTATCTTGGCGCGTTCTTGTTTATTCTTGGCAATCAGTTCCTCCAATTGCGAAAGGTTCTGGGCTAATTCCCGGCGGTTAATCTCCGCGGCCTGGTATTCCTTCTTGAGGTAGTCCTCTTTCTTTTCCAACTCTTTTAGTTTCTGGAGTTCCAGTGGTATCTCACTGGTCAGCCGGTTGAGCGGTTCCTGTTTCTGGCTGATTTCGGCCTGGAGTTGCCTGATGCGTTCCCGGGTTTCCCTGATGCGGGCGTCTTCCTGCGGGATTCCGCTTGATTCCAGGTGTTTTATCTTGTCCAGGATGCGCTGTTTTTCCTGCTGTTTGCCCACCAGCAGGGTATCCAGCGAGACGCTTTCCTTGGGCAGCCCGTCCTGGATGGCCAGTTGTTCCTGGTAGCGGTTGGTCAGGGCCTGGAGTTCCATCTGGGTCTCTTCCAGTTTCTTGTTGACGACCGCGATTTCCTCGTTCATCCGGGTCAGGGATTCCTGGCGCTGGCGCAGTTTGGGCTGGGACGACTCCATCTGGGTCTTTATCCCGTTTAATTTCGCCTCTTCTCTGGGTATGTCATTGGACTGGAGGTTCTTTATCGTCTCCAGTGTTTTCTGCTTTTCAGCGGTCTTGGCGCGGGTGCGCTCTTCCAGGGAATTGATTTCCTCAAATACCTCTTTATAGACCGTTTCGTATTCCGGGATACTTTTTCTGAGGGTCTGGAGTTTGCCGTTCAATTCATTCAGCCGTTCGGTTTCCCCGACGGCTTCCTGGTTTATCTTGTCCAGGGCATGGAGTTTCTGGCGGAGTTTGGGCTGGAGCAGTTCCATCTGGGCCTTGAGTTCGTTCAGGCGCTCCTCCTGGCGCGGGATTTCCACGGCCTGGAGTTTTTTTATCTCCTCCAGGAGCATCTGCTTTTCCTCTTGCTTGGCGTGGATGGAGGCGTCCAGTGAATTGACGGCCTCGTTGATCTTGTCCTTGTCGTCGTTTTGGGCCATGCCCTTGACCAGCAGGGGGATTTCCCGGCCGAGTTCGTCAAGCCGTTTGTGGTGGCTGGCGACCTCCTGGCCGGCCTGGTCCACCAGGTTTCGTTGCTGGGCCAGATGGAACTGGATTTTGCCGGTTTCTTCTATTATTTTTTCCAGTCTGCCTGGGTGTATGCTTTCAGGTTCCATAGGGGTAATCTGACAAATAATTCCTGCCAGGTCAAATAATTTATGAATTATTCTGGTGATATTATTGACATTTGTATGTTGGTTTGGTATAGAGCCAATATAATATTAGATGAGTGTAGTAAGTTCTTGTAACCCTTCGCTTTGCTCAGGATAAGAGTCAGTAATTCGCTAAGCTCAAACTGACTCTAAGGAGTTTATATTTATGAAAGACACCAATGAGAATCCGGAATCGGGTGCGGTAAAAAGGGATATCCCCTGGTGGCTGCTGGGCGTGGTGGCGCTGGTGCTTTACGTGGCCAATCTGGTCGTGCTGGCCTATTTCACCATCTCGAGCCTGGATGCCAACCCGAATATGCTGATTGTTTTCCTGGTCGGCCTGGCCACCACGACACTCCTGACCGGCCTGGTTTGTTACGCCATGATATCCATGTATAAGGGCATCCAGTCCGCCAAGGGCGAGGTGGTCAAAAAGGGCGAGCAGACCACCGATGTTCAGACCTATCTCAAGATACTTTCCTCGCTCCTGAGGGTTTCCACCCTGCACAGCCAGCATATGGAGATATCAAAACTCCTGGCCAATATCGTAAAAATCGTCCGGGAGAGTTTGAATGCGGACCAGGTCTCGCTGATGCTGCTGGATGACAAGGACAGCCGTTTATACACCAAGGCGGTGGACGGTGAATACGGGCCGGAACTGGAGCATATCTGGAAATCGGCTTTGGAAACCAGCCAGGCCATTGCCGGCTGGGTGATTGGAAAGAGCGAGCCGCTCCTGCTTGATGAGCGGACCGATTTCGCGAAGTTCAAGGGGTATGTGGAAAAACTGGCCCCGATTTCATCGGCCATGTCCATTCCGCTGCACTTCGGCACCAAGATAACCGGCGTGATAAATATCAACCGCCTGAAGCCGAGCAATAAGAATAATTTCGACCAGCAGGATTTAATGCTCCTGTCCATCTTCGGAGAGGACATTGCCATGACCATAGAAAACGCCACCCTGACCCGGGAATTGAAGAAGGCCAAGACCTTCTCCGATTTGGGGCTCAAGGAAGACAACCAGATTACGGTCACCCCGGTGCCGCGGATGAGCGATACCAGAACGATGGCCGCCCTGCGCCAGTCGTCCCAGAATATCGCCACCCAGAAGATAAAGGATAATGTCATGGCTATCTCGGTCAAGGGGACCATGGATTACCTTATCGGCGAGGAATTGGAAAAGACCATCCAGGGTTTTATTGACCGCGGCGTCTACAAATTCGTGGTGGATTTGGCCGATGTGGACCGCATCAGTAGCGAAGGCATCGGCATCTTCACCAGTTTTATCAGCACCATCCAGAAAAAGCAGGGCAGTATGGTATTAATCCAGCCAAATCATCAGGTCAAGACGGCCCTGAATCTTTTCGGCCTGCAGGAATTCTTCCCCATCGCGGATGATTTGTCATCCGGGCTCAAGGCGCTGGGGAGCAGATAAAGCTATGGCCAAGGCAAGTCATTATTTATCACTATATTATTTGCTTGTTACCATTCATTTTGTAATATAAATCACAAATTTGGTATTCTAATGTGATTTATGCTGATAAATGTCAAGGCCATAACCGGCGCCCGTAAGAACGATGTCAAATCCGCTCCTGATGGCCTCAAGGTCTATGTCACCGCTCCGGCCGTGGATGGTAAGGCCAATCAGGCAATTATCAAACTATTAGCCGAGTATTTCCATGCAAGAAAATCCACTATTAATATTACAAAGGGTGAGAAATCCAGCCGAAAGATAATTGAGATTTTAACATAGAAAGAGAGGATGTTGTTATGGGGATTAAAAACACCAGGGATGTTTACTTCGTATCCGGCGGCATCAGCAAATTCGCCAAGGCCAGGCCTGACGTGACCTTCCAGCCGATGGTCAAGGAAGCGTATGATTACGCGCTAAAGGACATCGGCATGGAAAACAAGCAGGCCCAGGAGGTCTTTGACGGCAGCGTGGCTTCATATTTCTCAGACCATTTCACGCGCCAGTTGATGGCCGGTATTATGATTCAGGATTATCTGGGGCTTTGTCCTCTGCCCAGCCACCGGGCTGAAGGCGGCGGCGCCACCGGCGGCATCTGTTTCCAGGAGGCATACAAAAATATCGCCTCGGGCGTGATGGATGTTTGTGTGGCTTACGGGTTTGAAACCATGTCGCATGTCAATACCTGGAAGGGCAATGAATTCATCGCCCTGGCCTCGGATGTCAGTTTTGATTATCCGGTGGGCGGATTTTATTCCGGCTATTACGCCATGATGGTGGTGCGTCATATGAAGGAATTCGGCACTACCGTGGAACAGCTGGCCAGCGTCTCGGTTAAGAATCATAATAACGCATTCCATAATAAATACGCCCAGAAACGCCGCAAGCTGACCATCAAGGATGTCCGCAATTCAGGTATGGTGGCCTGGCCCCTGACATTACTGGATATCTGTGTGATGAGCGACGGCGCGGCCTGCGGAATCCTGGCCAGCGAAGAAGGCGTGGAGCGAATCAGGAAAGCCACCGGCAAGACCCCGAAGATGGTTAAGGTCACCGGCATCGGCCGGGGCACTGACGCCATGCGTATGGCGGACCGGCCTCACAAGGAAGTGATTCTCCTGCCGCATGAAAAGGCGTCTGATTATAAAGGCCTCAAATATCCCGGTATCCATTCATTCCGGGCCGGCCGGACCGCTTCCAAACTGGCTTACGAACACGCTGGCATTACCAATCCGTTAAAGGAAATAGATTTTGTGGAACTGCACGACGCCTATACCTCATCAGAAATCCAGACCTACGAGGATATGGGCCTGTGTAAATACGGCGAAGGCGGCAAGTTCGTGGAATCCGGCGCGCCGTTCCTGCCTAACCTGGATTACGGTTTGGGCAAGATGCCCCGGCAGGGCGAGATACCGGTTAATCCGTCCGGCGGCCTGATTGCTTGCGGACACCCGGTCGGCGCTACCGGCCTGATGCAGGCCGTTTTTGCTCTCTGGCAACTCCAGGGTTCAATGAAGAAACACCTGGGCGACGATACCATCCAGGTCAAGGATGCTAAGCGCGGCGCGATTCACAGCCACGCCGGTACCGGCACCTATGTAACTGTTTCGATATTGGAAAAAGCGTAAGAAAGAAGTCAGAAATAGTCAATGATTGTCAAGGGTAGTCAAGATGTTGTAAAACGATTCTTGACAACACCTGACGAATTTAAACAATATTTGATGCATTTAACAGTAAGGAGTAAAAAAATATGAAGACAGCATTACAAGCCCGAGGGCAGTCCCGCTTAGAGGGAAAAGAACCCAAGAAGTCACGCTTAGCGGAGCAGTCCGAAAAGGTTTACCCTGAGCAGAGCGAACGGGTCAAACTGCCGGAGACCGATGACGGGACGATTCTGTTCCGCGTGCCGTTCCCGGACGACCTGAAGGAACTCCACAATATGTCGCCTATCGTTGTCAAGCAGCCGTATCACATTGATTATATCCACAGTTACGGCCAGGACTCGCCGTTCTTCGCCGGATTGTCTAACGGCAAACTGCTGGGCACCAAATGCCCGGATTGCGGGTATGCCTATGCTACGCCCAAGGGCCATTGCGGTGAATGCGGCGCCCGGTGTGATTGGGTGGAATTACCCAAGGTCGGCCGGATTCACACCTTTACGGTTTGTCAATTTGGCAGTGAAGAGTTCTTGAAGGAAACGCCTTATATGCTGATACTGGTGGAATTTGAAAAGTTTAATACCCTGTTCCTGAGCCGGCTGATTGGGTTTGACCCGAAGAAAGCCAGTCTGGATTTGGTTGGAATGAAGGTCAGGCCGCAGTTTAAGCGGAATGCCAAATTTAAACCAACTGATGTCTATTTTGTGCCGGCGGAATAGAAAAGAGAACACGAATAGGACGAATCCGACGAATGACACGAATAGACCGCTCAAAAGGTGTCATTTCTGCTCCGCTTGTCATTCCTGCGAAAGCAGGAATCCAGTGAGGATGGATAAACGAGGAAAACAATATGAAACGGAAAATGGTAATCTGTTTAGCCCTCGTGGGTTTATTCTTCATCCTCGTCGGTCTTAAACCTGACTTTATCAAAGAGAAAAAGGAAAAGATACCCAAAGGGCTTAAGGCGAAAACTGAGATTGGGTATGAAATTGAAGAAAAATCCGGCAAAACGGCGAAAATTGAGGCTGGCAAGACGATTACTAAGTATAATGACAAGGGCAATCAGGTTGAGTTCGCTGAATATGAGAAGGGTAAGTTGGTTCGTCTTTATAAGTATGATGATAATGCCAACTGTGTTGAGGATGTTTCTTATGACGCTGATGGCAATCCTGCTCTTAAGATTGTTTACAGGTACAATGACAAGGGCAAGAAGATTGAAAGGGGCGACTATAACGTTGAGGGTAAGTTAAGAGATAAATGGATTTATAAATACGATGATAATGGCAATCAGGTCGAAGAGATTTGGTATGACGCTGATGGTAATCCTACTGCTAAGATTCTTTATAAGAACGACAACAAGGGCAATCAGGTTGAGAGTACTGAATATAACGCTAAGGGCAAGGTAGAATATAAGTATCATCATAAATATGATGATAAGGGCAATCGGATTGAGTATCTTCGTTATGATGCTAATGGCAACTTTATAGGTAAGGATCTTTTTAAGTATGACGATAAGGGCAATTTGGTTGAGTGGGCTGGCTATGGCTCTGACGATAAGTTAAGGTATAAGTATCTTCATAAGTATGATGACAAGGGTAATCAGATCGAGGATGGTTGGTATGACGCTAACGGTAAGTTATACCGTAATGATATTTACAAGTATAATGATAAGGGTAATAAGATTGAGTGGATTGGCTATGACGCTGACGGAAAGTTGTCCGGTAAGTATCTTTATAAGTATGATGATAGAGATAATCTGGCTGGGTGGGCTGGGTGGAGTCTTGTAAAGAAAACATTCAAAAGCGCGGCTACCGTACGGGACTATGAAGTCGTATTAGAATACGAATTTTATCCGGAGGAGAAAAAATAAGGGGACAGACAGGCATGGATAACACGAATAATACTTGTAATCTATTCGTGCGATTCGTGTTTAGTATTTATATTAGCGTTTTTCTTGTGAATTAGAAAGCGAGTTCAGCGATGCGCCAATATTTTGAGAAGATGCCTTCCACCTTCGGTAAAAAACTTTCCGATTCTGAAATCAAATCCGCCTCGGAAAATGTCCAGCAGATTAAGGATGAAGAAAAGAAGTTAGCCGAGGCAGTGGCTACCGTCAAGAATGCCGGCATCCCGGCTGAGGTGCTCCAGAAACGGGGCGAGAAGACGGTCCACGAGCGCATCGAATTGCTGGTTGACCCGGGCACCTTCATGCCGCTCAACACCCTTTATAACCCTGAGAATAATGAAGAAGGCACGACCGGCGTGGTCAACGGCATCGGCAGAATCAACGGCAAATACGCTTCTATCATCGCATCCGATAACAAGGTCCTGGCCGGCGCCTGGATTCCGGGCCAGGCCGAGAACATTTTTAGGGCCCAGGACATTGCCGAGCGGCTCCACATCCCGCTGGTCTGGGTCCTGAATTGCAGCGGCGTAAAACTGACCCAGCAGGAAGAGGTCTATGCCGGCCGGCGCGGACACGGTCGTCCCTTTTTCCGTCACGCCGAGCTGGAACAAAAAGGCATCCCGGTCTTAGTCACCGTCTTCGGCACCAATCCGGCTGGCGGCGGCTATCACGCTATCAGCCCGACTATGATATTCGCCCACAAGAACGCCAATATGGCCGTGGGCGGGGCGGGTATCGTCAGCGGAATGAGTCCCAAGGGCGGATTTGACCTGGCCGGCGCTGAACAGATTATCGAAGCCACCCGTGAATTCACCCAGCCCCTGCACGCAGGGGCTGGGTTCAAGGCCACGCCTCCGGGCGGAGTGGCCACCCATTTTGAGCATACCGGATTCTTCAAGAGCGTATTCGAGACCGAAGAGACGGCCGTCAATGCCCTGCGCGATGCCATGAAGATGATGCCGACCTATGACCCGCAATTCTTCCGGGTGGCCGAACCCAAGGCGCCGCTCTATCAGCCCAACGAGATTGACTATATTATGCCGTTCAATCAAAAGCGTTCCTATGACGTGGAGCAGGTCATGGCCCGAGTCTTTGATAACAGCGAACACACCGAATACAAACCCGGCTACGGGCCTGAGGTCTATTGCGGACTGGCCAAATTAGACGGGTTCCTGGTCGGCGTGATTGGCAACCGCCAGGGATTCCTGCCCAAGGGCTATCCCAAATACGCGCCGTATCCGGGCGTAGGCGGGAAACTCTACCGCGAAGGACTGATTAAGATGAACGAACTGGTCACGCTCTGCGGCCGGGACCGGATTCCCATGGTCTGGTTCCAGGACACATCCGGCATTGATGTCGGCGACATTGCCGAAAAGGCCGAACTGCTCGGCTTAGGCCAGGCGCTGATATACTCCATCCAGCAATCTGATTTACCCATGGCGACCGTGGTTCTGCGCAAAGGCACAGCCGCGGCGCACTATATCCTGGGCGGGCCACAGGCCACCAGCAACAACGCATTCACCTTAGGCACACCGACTACGGAAATCTATGTCATGCACGGCGAGACCGCGGCCGCGGCGTCGTTCTCCCGGCGGCTGGTCAAGGAAAAGGACGCCGGCAAGCCATTAGAGCCGGTGATAGAGCAGATGAACAAACTGGCCAAGCAGTATTACGACCAGTCAAGGCCGGTTTACTGCGCCCAGCGGGGCTATGTGGACGAGGTGGTCTCATTCGCGCAACTCAGGAACTACTTTAGCGTCTTTGCCGGAGCGTGCTACCAGAACCCCAAGAGCATCTGTCCGCAACACCAGATGATATTGCCGAGGACGATTAGGGGATAGGGACAGAGGCACAGAGCGGGATGGTGTAGATATAATTATCATTGACCGCTATGAGGAAATAAGATAATTGAATATTATGAAATTAAGGACGGCTAAAAAACAGATAACATACAAACTCAATCGTCACAAACCCAGAATGGTCAGGGAAGTTACATCTGCTACCATAACCGCATATCAGGCAGAAATAAACAACAATCTAAAGGATACCAAAAAGGATTATGGTATAGTTTTTACTCCAGAGCGCATCGTGGATTTAATGGTTAACCTAATTGACCCTTCACTTTTTGGCAATAACAAAAATATTAACATCCTTGAACCGGCTTGCGGCTTGGCGCAATTCTTAATCGGGATAAAACGAAATCTGCCTGGCTTGTTCAACTCCGCAAACCTTTGTGGCGTAGAAGTTAATGACGAGATTGTTAAATACCTGGCGACATTAGAGATTGGAAATAATATCAAGTTAATTAAGACCGACTATCTTATCTGGCATCAGGATATGTTCTTTGACTTGATTATCGGCAATCCGCCTTATGGCATTCCTTCTCTTTCCGAGCACTACACAATAAAGGTGGACGCGGCTACTAAGGAACAATATAGAAATGCTTTTGAAACTTGGTATGGCAAATACAATGTTTATGGCGCCTTTATTGAAAAATCCATCAAGCTGCTTAAACCTAATGGCCAATTGATATTCATTATTCCGCCCACCTTTATGATACTGGATGATTTTAAGAAACTCAGGACATTCTTATCCAAACACGGTATGACAAAGATAATCTATTTAGGCCCCGATGTATTTAAGCCGGATGCGGATGTTACATCTGTAATACTGGAATTCCACAAATCTGATGCTCATGCTGGAAACCTCAAATTATTAGAATACAACGCCGGCAAAACTGTTGCCGTAAAGATAGCCCCAAATTGGCAGGGTGAAGTAGTCAAGTTTGAAACCGAGTATACCAAGCAACTGGAAGGCGTTTGTTCACACTTGTTGAGTGATATTTATGATATAAACGTTTCACCGCGTACCCCTGAGATTAAGCATAATCCAAATATTACCACCATTGCATCATCAAACGGGCATAACTATTTACCCATCCTAAATGGCAGAAACCTCAAATGCCATAGAATAATTTATGACAATCTTACCGGTTACTGGATTAAGAAATCAGACGCCAAGAAATTACGCGGCTATTTTGAAATGCCTCATATTGTAATTGGTTTAGGGTTCAGGGAAGATGGCAGGGTCGCCGCGGCATGTGACCAGAAATGCTATCCTTGGATGGGTGATGTCTATCACCTCTTAAAAAAGGATAACTTGTTTGTTGGTGGTTTTGACCTGACCGAAGAAGAAATACTGGACTATCTTAATTCAGATTATCTCAAAAGATATGTCAAGGAAACCTATCGGGAAATCACCTACCATCTAAGTATCACCCAAATAAAGAATTTTCCTCTGCCTTCCAAGAAGGAATGGCATGAGATAAAAAGAAAGGATTTTGGCAAATGGTTATAGGAAAGTTGAATAAATTAAACTGGAAAAGATTCAGGGAATTAGTTGAGAAATTAATTGAATTTAAGTCTAAAATATCAAGGACGCCGATTCGGGCAGAAAGCTGGGAAGAAGTTATCTACGCCGTGCTTATTTATATGGAGTATAAAGTAACCTGGGATCCCACTTCTCATGCAAAAGGAGTTGACTTGGAAGTCAAAATGAATGGGGAAAACCTAATGATATCTGCCAAAGGCGGCAAAATAACTAACAATCGGGAACTTACACTTTCCTCTTATCGTCTTACCCGTTTCGGAACACTACCGAAAATGTTGGAATTCCTGAGCAAAAATGCTGAAGAACTGGATGTTTATCTCATTTGTGCCAGAGAAGAGCAACGGGAAAATTTGAAATACCATATTTTCAAGATTCTACCTGAAGCGCTCGTACCAAAACAAGCACTGGACCAGCAGAATTGGATGGAAAACAGCCAAGCATGGTCATTAAAAACTAAAGTTGGATTTGAAGCCAGCATTGTAAAGAAAATGTCCAATCAGTTGTGGTATACCATACCGTTGGATTTTCCTGGGCTTGAAAAATTAACCACAATAGAAGTATCAAGGAGAGAAATAGGTTCCACGCTGGTAGAAATCTTATCTGCATTGGACAAAAAGAAATGGCAGATTAGGGATTCATTATAGATAATAAATGATTCTCTGTAATTCCGAGAAATCCGGGGACACCCTTCGATAAATTTAGGGCAGGCCAAACTAATTAACCCATCCATCAGAGGTGAGTTCACTTCGTGGTCTTTGCGGAGTGTACCCGGTGCGCTTCGCTACGCGAATGCTGACCGACCATGCCTCCCGGTGCGTGCGCCTACGGCGTACTCCCGACCATCACTTCGTGAAGGGGCTACGCAAAGGGATGTGCAGGGCAGGCCATGCTAATTAACACATCCATCAGAGGCGAGTTCACTTCGTGGTCTTTGCGGAGTGTACCCGGTGCGTTCCAGTGGGTACTCCCGACCATTGCTACGCAAAGGGCACTTCGTGGTCTCGCAGTAGCGAGTTCACTTCGTGGTCTCGCAGTAGCGAGTTCACTTCGTGGTCTCGCAGTAGCGAGTTCACTTCGTGGTCTCGCAGTAGCGAGTTCAAGGGACGCCCGCCACGCCCGTATGGATGATTGCCACGCTCGTTGGAATGACTACAACGCCCGTATGGACGACTGCCACGCCCGTTGGAATGACTACAACGCTCGTTGGAATGATTGCAACGCTCGTTGGAACGACTACAACGCCCGTTGGAACGACTGCAACGGCCGTTTGGACGACTAAAACAACCCCCTGGACGACTCAGGGGGCTTGACAGATGACTGAGTACCCCCCCTGGATGGTTCAGGGGGACTGACGGATGACTGAGTAACCCCCCTGGATGGTTCAGGGGGGCTGACCGATGACTGAGTAATCCCCCTGGATGGCTCAGGGGGGCTGACCGATGACTGAGTAATCCCCCTGGATGGCTCAGGGGGGCTGACGGATGACTGAGTAATCCCCCTGGATGGCTCAGGGGGGCTGACCGATGACTGAGTAATCCCCCTGGATGGCTCAGGGGGGCTGACCGATGACTGGTTAGTTATTTCTGGCTGGAATACAGCAGTATTCTGCTCAAGCCGGGCAGTTAACGGCACAAGCCATGCCGTGTCCGGCGCAGGACGAGCCGTGTCTGGCGAAAGCATCGCCATGTCAGGCGAAGAAATCGCCATGTCAGGCGAAAGTATCGCCATGTCTGGCGAAAGTATCGCCATGTCAGGCGAAGAAATCGCCATGTCAGGCGAAGAAATCGCCATGTCAGGCGAAAGTATCGCCGTGTCCGGCGCAAGAATCGCCGTGTCCGACGAGTTCGGGGGACACCACCTAATTCTCCGAAATAGCATACCCGTCAGGGGGTGTGATTAAGCCATACAGGGGGTGTCCTCTAACGATGCCGGGGGTGTCATTAATAGATACCGGGGGTGCGGCTATATGATATACCGGGTGTCCTTATGTGATATACCGGGTGTCTTCAATGCTTATAGGGGGTGTCATTAATACCCATACCGGCTGTCCTTAATAGGCATATCCGGTGTCTTCTACAGGCATACCGGGTGTCCTTAATAGATACGCTGGGCGTCCCATATAGATATACCGGGTGTCCCCTACAGATATAGTGGGTGTCGCCTATAGATATAGCCGGTGTCCCGTATAGATACCGGGGGTGTCCTCTTATGATAAGGGGGGTGTCCCATACCCTTAGGGAGGTAGTGGGGACGAGTGGGGGGGTGGGGGTATAAAACGAGTTCAGGGGACGCCTTACCTAATTATTTTTCATCTGTGTATATCTGTGTTAATCTGTGGTTCTAATTTTCTTGACTCCCTGACTAAAAGATGTATTACTGATAAAAACAGTAAAGGAGAAGACTATGAAACTACTTGATTTATTGAATTACGTGATTGTGGCCGTGGTTCTGCTGGCTATCGGGTATGTGGCCAAGGTGACCGGGATATGGAGTTTCTATAACAGTGTGACCATACCTTATATCTGCTTTGCCGGCGCTACGGCATTAATGGTTGTTGCGGCCACCTGCCTGGTTTGCCAGAAACCCTTGTCCGAATTGTCCTGGACCACGATAATCATTGTTTCCGGGGCGTTTTTTATAATCTCCGGAACCGGGGTTTTTGTCTACTATTTCCAGGACTGGTTTAAAACCTGGGGTAATAATTCATTTCTGGTCAGCGTATTGGAATGGGTCGGGGCATCGGCGGTTCTGGTCCTGACCTTTGTCCTGCCGCGGTTAAAACAGAATCCATAAGCCAGCGCAGGTTAAGGGTTTTCACCATCAAAGTTAAAGCCGGATTATACGCGCAATCAGATTTTTGGAATAATCTTTTTTATTTACTTGACAAGCTATTATTAATGGTATATACGTTATCTTTCAGTAAATTTAAACGATAAGGTAAATATGTTAAACAAGTTATCAAGGCAAGTTATGAAGAAGAATATCTCGCTGACTATTATTGGCATTATTATTATGCCGGGAGGCAGTGGGATGTAGTGTCTTAATATAGACAATAAACCCGCTGCTTCCGAGTAGCGGGTTTTTTTATTGCCTGAAAGCCCGTTACTCTGTGATTGGAGTGGCGGGCTTTTTTGTTTTTAGAGCCGGTTAGGGATTCGCCGATGAATACCCGCCTGAACGGACGGGCAGGTCGGCGAAGACCGTTATTGGCTCTTATCCCGATTTACATCGGGGCAGGAGGTATTTATGGTAAATAGTAAACTTAATGTAACCCTGACAGCGCTGGCGTTCCCGCGCCGGGACCTGTCACCGGCCCTGGTCGGCTTGGTGGAATACGCCCGGCGGGAACCTTTATTAGCGGAAAATATCAACTTTGTCATCCATCAATTCCAATACGTGGATGATGTCTCGGTTCTGGCTGATAATCTGTGCCGGGAACCGGGAAACCTTTATGCTTTTTCCTGTTATGTCTGGAATTTCCATGAATGCCTGCAACTGGCGAAACTTGTCAAGGAGCGGTTGCCTCAATCGGTCGTCTTATTCGGAGGCCCTGAAGCGACTGGATTGGCCGGGCATCTGTTGGAACAATACCGGTTCATAGATTATGTCATCAAGGGCGAAGGCGAGGAGCCGTTCAAGAGGTTTCTGATGTGTATGCTGGACAAGTCCGGATTATCCAATGTGCCGTCCCTGGTTTATCGTAATGACAGCGGAGAGGTATTGGAAACCGTTCCGGCTGAGCAATCTGATATCGGTTTATTGCCATCCGTATGCGGTAGCGATTATTACGTCAACTATCTGAATCAAGCCACGGAGACCGTAACGGTTACTTTTGAAACCAGCCGGGGCTGTCCGTTCAGATGCCGTTATTGCTCGTGGGGCGGCAAGCAGGTCAGGTTCCATCCGCTGGACCGGGTGTTTGCCGGCTTGCGAAAGGTCCTGAATCACCCGTCGGTCCGGCGTATTTATATCACTGATGCCGATATCTTTCTTAATAAGCGGCGCGGCAAGGAGATACTTAATTTCCTGTTGAATAATAATCCGTTCAAGGTGCCCGTAATCTTTGAGGTGAATCCGGAGATATTGGACGACGAAACCATTGAATTAATATCCAAGTTCGGCGATGATGAATTCGCGTTCGGGTTGCAGAGTTCGTCACCGGCTGTTTTGGAAAGCATCAACCGCCGTTTTAACTCCCAGCGGTATTGCGAGAATATAACGAAGTTGAAAGCGGTTAATCCGGAAGTTAAAATCTGGTTTAGCTTGATTGTCGGACTGCCGGGTGATTCGCTGGCTACTTTTAAGCAATCGCTGGCTTTTGCGGTCAGGATGATGCCTCATTCTTTGTATATCCACGAATTTCTCTGTTTGCCCGGCTCGGAATTCTTTAAGGAGCAGGCTAAATATGGATTCCTTTGCCAGACCGAGGCGCCGCATAAATTAATCTATCATCGGACCTTTGGACAACGGGATTATTTCGCGGCAAAGGAATTGGGATTTTATGTCAGCTTGTTCCATTATTACGGATTCGTTAAAGAGCCGCTTTTTACGCTCTGGGAGAAAACCAATACGCCGGAAATAAACTTGCTTCATTGGTATGAGCGGTTTGTAGAGTTTTTGCGCCAGAGGATTGACCTGACCGGGGGTAAGGATGTTAAAGAGGTTCCTTCTTTTCTCTTTGATGAGTATTACCAGAAGGCCACTGGAGATAAGGAATTAACGGGCCGGTTGAAGTTATTGTTTGACCGGTTTTACGTGATGCTGGAGAATGAATTAGAGAACGATGTCCTGGCGTTTGAAGGAGCGGCGGTATGAAAGAATGTTTGCGATATAACATGAATGAGACAGAGTTCCGAAGAGTCCGTTCTTTAGCCCGTGAACTCATGCGGGCAAAAGGATGGGATAAGGCGGAACGGGAATTCGCCGGGTTTTTGCTGGACAATGAAGAGCATCATCTGCCGGTTTTGCACATAGATGATTTAAGCGAAATCCCGCATCTGGATGGAATCCCTGGTATAGAGTATTATCAACAGCGGGCGCGATTGCGCGCCGGCAACGGCGATTTGGTGGCTTTAACTCATCCGATGGAGGAGTCATACGAGGCCTATAACCAGGATTACCTTGGCCTTGGTTCTCCCGGCGTTGTTACGGTGGATAACTACGGTTACCATCCCATTTTTGTCACCCGCAATCTGACAAAGGATTTGTCAAAACTGTCACAGGTAGCGGCAATGGCGCGCGCCAAGGGCGGTATCGTTATACATCCATTTATGGGGTCCGCCGGAATCTGGTCGTTAGCCAAGGTATTGGAGCAACTAAAAGCCGGCAAGGTTAAGGTAATCGCGCCATTGCCTTATGTGACCAGTTATGTCAACGACAAGTCGGAGTTCGCCGGCCTGGTTGAATCTGTTTTGGGCAGTGATAATACTATGGAAACCAGAATGGCTTATAATGATGAGGAAGTGTTGCTCTACTTGAGAGAGATGCTGAATTTATACCCGACCGTGGCTGTAAAGATGAGGAATTATGCGTCCGCCATGGGTAATCTGGTTTTTGAAAGCAGTGGTTTAGGACAACTATCAGATGAAGAATTTAAACGGATGGTTAAAGGCAGGTTATGGACTCTTAATGCGAATGGCTGTTATCCTGTCAGCATTGTCCGTTGGTATAATGATGTTATAAGCTCGCCATCTTCACATCTTTGGATGCCGCCGCGCGGTCTGGGGGTTCCGAGGTTAGACGGCATCTTTGAACAATTATTGGAAGATGAAACCAAGGTTTTTGCCGGCAGCCGCCCGGCGGTATTTCCGGAAAGATTAAAGACGGAGTTAAGCGTCAAGACATTGATGCTTGGAGTCTTCCTGCAGGAATTGGGCTATGTCGGACGTTGTTCGTTTGATACCATTTTGCATGGCGCAAGTTTAGAAGACGCCCAGCTAAAATTCGTGGAGTGTAACGGCCGGTGGGGCGGAACCTCGCTGCCAATGATGCTTTACCGCCGTCTCTTTGGCAAGAATAGTCGCTTTAGTTATCTGGCTCGTGACTGTTCTGATAAACGTCTGAAGGGCATTGATTTTCAGAACCTGATGAGGATTTTTAATGATTCCCTGTTCAATAGACAGACGGGTAAGGGGCATTATATCCTGTATAATGTGGGTTGTTTGAAAACCTTTGGTAAATTTGATGTGATGGTGCTGGGTGAATCACAAGAGGAATTAAACTATAGAAGTTCTGAGGAAATTCCGAAGCTTATTGCCCAAAATATATAGGGGTTGACGCTACGTCCAGATAACCACGGCGTTGCCTGAAAGTTATACGGTGAAAAGTTCTTACTGTAAAACCGCATTAGATATTCTTATTTAAATAGCGAGTATTTTATCACCTCTTTAGCGCAGGTGTCGGCGCAGGTGCCGCAGAGGACGCATTCCGAATTTCCCATATCGTCCTTTTGGACCATGGCATTGACTTCTAAACTCATCGGGCACTTTTTGGTGCAACTCAGGCAATCGGTGCATTTTGACTTGTCAGATACCAATCTTACGGACGGCAAGTGCAGCAGGGTGGAGATTTTATGGCCGATAGTCATAAAGGGCGCCATCCAGCAGCCATAGTGGCAGAATCCCCTCCGGCCGGTGGTCAGAGACAGCGTGACAATAGTTCCGACCACAACGAAATAGATGATATAGCCGTGCAGGTCGACTACTGAGAAGCCATTGGTGGTGGCAACGAAGAAATCTATTTTTTTGTATCCTCCGGCAGAGACCGCCGCAACAACAATAATTATAATCCAGGGGACCCAGATGGCGTATTTAATCCAGTTGTGCCGGTTGCTGGCTTTCTTGTTCTGGACGGCAAAGAGCGCTTCGGATATTCCGGCCCCGGCGCAGAGCCAGCCGCACCATAATCTACCCAGGAATAATGAGCTGAGGAACATGGCGATGAAAACTATCATACTGCCGTTGACGATGCCATATCCCGAAGCCATGATAATCAGATACGGCGAGAAGTAGAAGATTGTTGCCGGGAATAAGATAAAAGACAATATAATAAGAAATAGTCTAACTCGTTGTCTTAGTTTCATATCCCTGCGCTACTTACCTTTAGCCGATTCCTTGATTAACTCCAGGGCGATAACCTCGCGCTGAATCTGGTTAGTGCCTTCGTAAATCTGGGTAATCTTGGCGTCGCGCATCATCTTTTCCACCGGGTATTCCTTCATATAGCCGTAGCCGCCGAATACCTGGACCGCGTCAGTGGTGACCTTCATGGCCGTGTCCGAGGCGTAGAGTTTGGCCATGGCCGAAATAGCGCCGACATTGGGATGCTTGTTATCCGCGGCCCGGGCGGCTTCATAGGTCAGATACCGGGCGGCCGCCACTTGCGTCGCCATATCCGCCAGCATAAACTGCAGTCCCTGGAATGAGCAGATGGCCTTGCCGAATTGTTTGCGTTCGCGGGAATATTGAACCGCCAAATCCAGCGCGCCTTGGGCAATGCCCAGTGCCTGGGAAGCCACGCCCGGCCTGGATGCGTCAAATGTTTTCATAGCCACGAAGAAGCCGTAGCCCTCCTTGCCGAGCATCTGGCTCTTGTGAACCCGGCAGTTTTCAAACACCAGCTCGCGGGTGGCTGAGGCGCGGATACCCATCTTATTTTCTTTCTTGCCGTAGGAGAATCCGGGTGTGCCGTCCTCAATGATAAAGGCCGTGGCGCCCCGGGCGCCTTTGCTCCGGTCCGTAATCGTGATGACTGAATATATCTTGGCTTCGCCGGCGTTGGTTATCCATTGTTTGGTTCCGTTGATGATATAATAATCTCCATCCTTGGTGGCCGTGGTCTGGATGCCGCTGGCGTCGCTGCCGGCATTGGCTTCGGTCAGTCCGAAGGCGGCCAGTTTACGGCCGGCGGCGATTTCGGTCAGATACTTTTTCTTTTGTTCTTCGTTGCCGTAGAGGATAATCGGGAAGGTGCCCAGGGCCGTGGCGGCCAAAGACAGCGAGATGCCGCCGCAGGTCCGGCAGAGTTCCTCGGTGATGATGCACAAATCCAGCACGCCGCCGCCGGTGCCGCCGTATTTTTCTTCAATGAAGCAGCCGAACAGCCCGGCATCAGCCAGTATCTTGACGATGGGCCAGGGGAAAGAGTTTTCTTCGTCGTACTTTGCCGCTACCGGTTTGATTTTCTCCTGGGCTATTTCCCGGGCCAGTTGCCTCATAGCCAGTTGGTCTTCGGTCAGTCCGTATGTGGTTTCAAACATATGCAAGTTCCTTTCGTTAGAGCCTGTTAGACTTCAGTCGTTACAGGCTCTACGCCCCGATGTATATCGGGGCTACATACATAGTTATAAGTAATCCCGCTAAAGCGGGATTTAAGGGACTGTAACTCACTGCGTTCTAACAGTCCCTAAAATCGGGGTGAGTGGATTCGAACCACCGACCTCCTGCTCCCAAAGCAGGCGCGCTAAGCCATCTGCGCCACACCCCGTTAGAGTTTGTTAGGGGTTGTCGGCCACGCAGGGCGGCAAACCCGTTACAAACTCTTATCCCGATGCATATCGGGATTTTCCTTTGGCTGCGACCATTTCCTCTTTCTGGTTCTTATCCAATCCTTTCAGATAACTTTCTCTTTTTAAGGCTGATGATTTATCAGGATGTTTTTCCTGATAAACAAATTTTACCGGCCGCCGAGAGGCCGTGTATTTAGAACCCTTACCTTGATTATGTCGGTTTATTCTTTGTTTAAGGTCATTGGTAATCCCGGTATAAATAGAATTATCCTTGCACCTCAAACAATAGACATACCACATATTAACGACCCGGCGCGGAGTTTACATTGAGCATCAGCGAAATGCTCATGGTCTAACTATACATAATCCCGCCTAAATGGGCGATGTGATGAGTTTACACTGAGCCCTGATTACTATCTGGGCGAAGTGAACCCACGACTATTTCTTCCTTTTTAATTCTGGTTAATCCTTTCAGGTAGCTTTCTCTTCTTGCTGCCTGCGATTTATCAGGATATTTTTCTGAATAAATCAACTTTATTGGTTGCCTGGATGCTGTATATTTGCATCCTTTACCTTGGTTGTGTCGTTTTACACGAGATTCAAGGTCAGTGGTAATTCCGGTATATATGGAATTGTCACTACACCTTAAAAAATACACATACCACATACTAGCGACCCTTCGCTGAGCTCAGGGTCTAACTCTTCGTAATTCACTTCGTTCATAACGAAGAGTAAGAGCGGGCGATGGGATTCGAACCCACGACAACCAGCTTGGGAAGCTGGTATTCTACCGCTGAACTACGCCCGCATTAATTATTGCTTACTAATACTTTTTAACCCTTATTTGTCAATTATTTTGTTGACATTGGTTGAATATTTATATAAACAAAATGGTTGCGAATTGCGCTTTATATGCAGTGAAGCGCTGTATTGCTTAAACGATGCTTAGTAAATAGGAATCCTGCCCCGATAACATCAGGACGGGATAAGATTCCCCGCCGTTGGCGGGGACTCTAAGAGGAGGAAGAACTTCAAATGGCTTTAATTTCGTTAACCGACCTGGTAGAAGGCGGCGCACATTTCGGACACCGGTCATCCAGATGGAATCCCAAGATGAAACCTTACATTATGGGCACCCGCAAAGGCAGTCATATCATTGATCTGAAAGAGACCATTAAGGGTGTTATCAAGGCAACTGAGCTGCTCAAGGCCATTGCCAAGAGGGGCGGCATGGCAATATTCGTCGGCACCAAGAAACAGCTGGCGAGTATCATTGAATCCGAAGCCAAGCGCTGCAATATGCCCTATGTCAACAACCGCTGGCTGGGCGGGACGTTGACTAATTTTGATACCATCAAGAAACAGCTGACTAAATTCCTCAAATTCGAGAAATCCGAGGCCGAAGGCACCATAGTTCACTACAATAAAAAAGAACAATCACAATTCCAGAGAGAATTAGAGCGGCTGCGCGGTAATCTCGGCGGGTTGCGCGAGATGTCGCGGGTTCCTGATGTCCTTATTGCCGTGGACCAGAGCCGTTCCAAGACTTCATTGGATGAAGCCATCCGTTCCAATATTCCTACTATCTGCCTGCTCGATACGGATGGTAATCCTTCCGATATCACGATTCCCATTCCGATAAATGACGATGCCATTAAGTCGGTCGGGCTGGTCCTGACCAAACTGGCTGATGCCATCATCGAGGGCAAGAGCGAGTTGGTGATAAAACCGTTAAAGACCGAGGCCGAACCGGAAGAGAAGGCCACCAAGAGGATTATTCATTTTAAGAAGGAAGGTATCAGGCCGCTGGATAAAGGCAAGAAAGACACCAAACCAAGGGTTCATACTAAGAAATAGTTATTGAACCCCGGCAAAAACTGCCGGGATAAGATACTGTAACGGCTGGCGTTTGAGGCGCCATCCTAACAGTATCTAAGGAGCATTTGATATGAGTGCGATTACCGCCACCCAGGTGAAGGAATTAAGAGACAAGACCTCGGCCAGTATGGCTGAGTGCAAAAAGGCTCTGGAGGAATGTGCCGGTGATGTAACCAAAGCTTCTGATGCCTTAAGGCGCCGCGGGTTAGCCTTGGCTGAGAAGAAGATGGATAAGGCCGTCTCCCAGGGACGAGTTGGTTCTTATATCCATTCCAACGGAAAGGTTGGTGTCCTGCTGGAACTGGCCTGCGAAACAGATTTCGTGGCCAAGAATGACGATTTCCAGGCGTTGCTTAAGGATATCTGCCTGCATATTACCGCCATGTCTCCGCTGGTGATTTCCCGGGAGCAGCTGGATAAGCAGTTGATTGAGCAGGAAAAAGAGTTTTACCGCAAGGAACTCAAGGACAAGCCGCCTCAAATGGTGGAAAAGATTGTGGATGGCAAGATAGATAAATTCTTCTATACCCAGAAGTGCCTATTGGACCAGCCGTTTGTCAAGGACGATAAGATAAAGGTCGGCGACCTGATAAAAAATCATATCGCCAAGTTCGGCGAGAATATCGTGGTTAAGCGATTCCAGCGATTTGAGATTGGCAAGTGAAAAACACCAAATATAAAAGGGTTGTTCTTAAACTCAGCGGTGAGAGTTTCTGTCCTGAAAAAGGGCACGGTATAGACATTCCCCAGGTAAATTTATTAGCCAAGGAATTAATTTCTGTCGTGCCGCTGGTCCAACTGGCCATAGTTGTAGGTGGCGGTAATATCGTCCGGGGCGGCGAGTTTGAAAAGCAGGGCGTCAATATCGCCACGGCTGATTATATGGGCATGGTGGCCACATTGGTCAACGCCCTGGCGCTCCAGGATACCATGGAAAAGAACGGCGTGCCGACCCGGCTCTTAACCGCCATTCCGATGCAGGCCGTGGCCGAGCCGTTTATCAGGCGCCGGGCCATCAGGCATCTGGAGAAAGGCCGGGTCATTATCCTGGCCGCTGGCACGGGCAACCCGCATTTTACTACCGACACGGCCGCAGTCCTGCGTGCTACGGAAATAAACGCCGATGCGATCTTTAAGGCCACCAAGGTTGATGGCGTGTATTCCGATGATCCATTCAAGAATCCCAAGGCAAAGAAATACGACCGTCTGAGTTATATGGAGGTCATTAAGCAGCGTCTGAAGGTGATGGATTCCACGGCCATTACGCTGTGCATGGAGCGGGGAATTCCTATTATTGTGTTTAATTTCAACAAGCGCGGCAATATAAAGCGGGCGATTCAGGGCGAACGAATCGGGACGGTGATTTCATAGCATCCGCATATCGGTATTTTTCTTGACCTTTCCATTTAGTATAGGTATATTCATTGAGTTAATATTGCATAAATTATATCGGAGGTGTTTATATGAGCCATCCTATTTGCAGCGATGCCGAACAGAAGATGCAGAAGGCCATGGAGGTAATGGCCAATGAATTTAGAGGAATCAGGACCGGCCGGGCCTCGCCGGCCCTGGTGGATAATATCAAGGTGGAATATTACGGTTCACCCACGCCCCTGAAGCAGATTGCCAACATCTCGGTACCGGAGCCGCGGATGATTATTATCAAGCCCTATGACCAATCCTCGCTCGGGGCGATAGAAAAGGCGATAATGACCTCGGATACGGGAATTAATCCCAATAATGACGGCAAACTTATCAGGTTGAACCTTCCACCCTTAAGCGAAGAGCGGCGCAAGCAGCTCAGCAAGGTGGCTCGGGATAACGCTGAAAAGACCAAAGTAGCGGTTCGTAATATCAGGCGCGATGGTATTAAACTGGTCGAGGATGAGGAAAAGAAGAAGACCATTACCGAGGATGCCAAATTCAAACTCAAGGATGAACTGCAGAAACTGACCGAGAAATTTGAGAAACAGGTTGACGAGACCGTGACCAAGAAAACCGCCGAGATAATGGAAATATGACCCCGCACACACTTTGCATATGTATTATATTTACTTGCTTTACAGCAGAAAGAGTGATAAATTTTACATCGGTTATACCTCTAATTTAAGGAAGCGACTTGAAGAACATAATACAGGTAAGTCGACAGCCACAAAATTTGGAATGCCATATGAGTTGATTTATTATGAAGCATACAGAGCCCAAAAAGACGCTAAAGAACGGGAACATAATCTAAAATATTATGGGCAATCCATTACGAGATTAAAAGAACGGATAACAGAAAGTGTCAAGAATGCAAAGTGTGTGCGGGGTGATACAGTTGAAACAAGCCCGGGCCGGGGTGGTTACCGAACAGATGAAGGCCGTGGCTCAGGCAGAAAATATCGCGCCGGCTGAGTTGTGTAACCTGATTAAGGCCGGGCGCGTGGTGCTCCTTTCCAACAAGTTGCGCTGGTCAGACCGCAAGAACCTGCCCCAGCGGGTCATCTGCGGGGTGGGCAAGCATCTGCGCACTAAGGTCAATGCCAATCTGGGCACCTCGACCGACTTTGCCGACGTCAAGGACGAAATAAAGAAACTCAAGATTGCCTCTGATGCCGGGGCCGATGCGGTGATGGATTTATCCACGGCCGGCGATATCGGCAATATCCGCCGTAAACTATTAGCCAAATCGACCATCGCTTTCGGCACCGTGCCGATTTACGAAGCTGCGTCTTATCTGCTCGGCCGGCGGGTTAAAATGAATATCCGCCAGGCTATCCAGGAACTGACTGCCGATGATATGTTCCGGGCGATTGAAAACCACTGCCAAGACGGCGTGGATTTTATCACGGTGCATTGCGGTGTCACCCGCCAGGTGGTGGCTGATTTGGAAAAAGACGGACGGGTAGGCGGCATGGTCAGTCGGGGCGGTTCTATCCTGGCTGAATGGATGAAAATCCACCAGCAGGAGAATCCGCTCTATGAGCAGTTTGATCGTTTATTGGAGATTTCCCGCGAATACGATGTGGTTCTGAGTTTAGGCGACGGCCTCAGGCCCGGCGCGATTGCCGATGCCTTTGACCGGGCTCAGGTAGGGGAGTTGATGGTGCTGGCGGAATTAGCCAAGCGCTCGCGGGCCGCCGATGTTCAGGTGATGATTGAAGGGCCGGGACACGTGCCCTTAAACCAGATTCAGGCCCAGGTGCAGCTCCAGAAATCGCTCTGCGATGGGGCGCCGTTTTATGTGCTGGGCCCGCTGGTGATTGATTCGGCGCCCGGATATGACCATATTACCTCAGCCATCGGCGCGGCCATAGCCGGTTGGGCCGGGGCTGATTTTATCTGCTATGTCACGCCCAGCGAACATCTGGGACTGCCCCAGCCAAGCGATGTCAAGGACGGCGTGATTGCGGCCCGGATTGCCGCCCAGGCCGCGGATATTGCCAAGGGTAATGCCTCTGCCTGGCAGCATAATAAGGCGTTTTCCCAATTCCGTCGGCAGTGCGACTGGGCCAAACAGGTTGCTCATTCCATTGATCCGGTGAAGTCGGCCCAATACCGGGCGCGGCGCAAGACTAAATCCAAAACCGCCTGCTCAATGTGCGGCGAGATTTGCGTGTATAGTATAAATAAGAAATAATTCAATATGATTAAATTTATTGTCGGTCTGCAATGGGGCGACGAGGGCAAGGGTAAGATTGTGGATTATCTCTCTTCGCTCTCGGATTTTGTGGTCAGGTATCAGGGCGGCGGCAATGCCGGTCATACTGTGGTCAAGGGTACCAGGAAATTTGTGCTCCATCTGGTGCCGTCCGGCATACTGCACCGCGGGGTGAAATGCGTTATCGGCAATGGCGTGGTCTTTGACCCTATTCAGTTCATTAAGGAGGTCAAGGGACTGCAGGCCAAGCGTATCAAGATAGACCGTAATATCTTTATCAGCGGCCAGGCGCATCTGGTCATGCCGTATCATAAGGTGCTGGACCAGTTATCCGAGCGCCAATTGGGGAAAAATAAGATTGGCACGACCGGACTGGGCATCGGGCCGTGCTACTCCGATAAATACGCCCGGACCGGCATCCGGGTGAATGACCTGTTTAACAAACCGTTATTTATGGAGCGGCTCAAGGAGAATCTCAATCTCAAGAACAAACTCTTTCAGGCAATGGGCATCAAGCCGCTTTCGGTCTCAAAGATATATTCCGAATATCTCGACTATGCCCGGTTTATCAAGCCGTTTGTCACGGACACGCGCAGATTGCTCCTGGATGCCATAAAGGCCAAGCGTAATATTCTTATAGAAGGCGCGCAGGGCACGATGCTGGATATTGACTTCGGCACCTATCCGTTCGTGACTTCTTCCAATTCCTCGCTGGCCGGGGTTTCGTCCGGCACCGGTATTCCGCTGGCCAATAAGCGCATTGAAACCATCGGGATTCTCAAGGCATACACCACCCGGGTGGGCGAAGGTCCGTTCCCGGCTGAGAATACCGGTACCCTGGGCGAGGTCTTGAGAACATTGGGCGGTGAATTCGGAGCCACGACCGGCCGGCCGCGCCGGTGCGGCTGGCTGGACCTGGTCGTGGCCCGCACGGCCATTGAACTTAATGCGGTCAGTTATATTGCCATGACCAAACTGGATGTCCTTTCGCATCTGGCGTTTCTCAAGGTGGTGGTCGGTTATAGATACAAGAACAAGATGCTGACCCATTTCCCGGTTGATATCTCAATACTGGAAGGGTGCCAACCGGTCTATGAGACCCTGCCGGGTTGGTCTGAGGATATATCCGGCATCAGGAAATACCGTGACCTGCCAGAGAATGCCCGGAAATACATCGGGTTTATTGAGAAGAAATTGGGCGTGCCGATAAAGATGGTCTCGGTCGGGGCTGAAGAGAAACAGATAATACATAAAAAGTAGGTAGTAGACAGTAAACAGTAGTCAGTAAGTAGATGAATTTACCTAATCACATCGCGATAATAATGGACGGGAACGGCCGCTGGGCCAAGGAGCGTGGTTTGTCGCGGGTCAAGGGCCACGAAAAGGGCGCTCAGGTGGTCAACGAGATTGTCCGCGCGGCGGCCAAGACCGGCATCAAGCGCCTGACCCTCTACGCATTCTCCAGCGAGAACTGGAAACGGCCCAGATACGAAATCTCATTCCTGATGCGGCTTCTTAACCGCTATCTTATCCAGGAAGAGCCGGAGATAATGTCCAATAATATCAGGTTTGCCGCGATTGGTCGGACTACTGACTTCCCCAAAAAGACCCAGGGCCTGATTAAGCAGATAACGGACAAGAGCCGTTCTAATACCGGGCTGACCCTGTGCCTGGCGCTGAATTACGGAAGCCGGTCTGAGATTGTTGATGCGGTAAAGAAGATATGCGAACTCAGCAGAGACCGCGACCGCGAACAGGGCGTTGACCTCAAGACCATAAACGAAGAAACTATAAAGAAATATTTCTATGACCCGGATATGGCTGACCCGGACCTGTTAATCAGGACCGGGGGCGAATACCGCCTGAGCAATTTCCTGTTATACCAGATGGCATATACGGAGTTTTATATCACGCCGACATACTGGCCGGACTTCACAGTAGAACACTTCCATAAAGCGATAGAGGAATTCAACCAGCGCGAACGCCGCTTCGGCGGGATATAATAACCATCTGGCAGGTTAAATATCGGATTAAATTCTAATAACTCTCTAATGAATATAAGGTTATATTGAAAATATCCGCCAAAACAAGGGGGGAGGGGGGAGGGTGGGGGGTAGTAGTTCCGGCCTGTATTAGGTATATTCCAGGCCCTACGGATGTGCATTCCATACTCTACAGAGGTGTATTCCAGGCCCTCCAGAGATGCATTCCATACCCTACAAAGGTGTATTCCAGACGTTATAAAGGTATATTCCAGGCGTTATAGAGGTGAGTTCCAGGCGTTATAGAGGTAAGCTCCAGGAGCTACGGAGGTAAGCTCCAGGCGCTGCGGAGGTAAGCTCCAGGCGCTACATAGGTATGCTCCAGGCGCTATGGAGTAGTGGCGTCTACTGACCCTTATAGGGGGGTATAAAATCAAGTATTTGTTGAATTTCTGAAAAAGAGAGGAATCATTAATAATTAGTGCGAAGCGAAATTCGTATGTGTCCCCGGATTACCCTTAAAAGTCAATGAAAATACTGCTGACACCCCACTGGGGGAGGGGTGGGGGACACTCCCCCTCGTTATAGGGGAAACCAGGTTTATATATAGTAGGCATACCGGCTATCTACGGAAGAAATGCAGTTCATCTAGGAAAGTAATGCAGTTTAGTAACGGAGGAAATGCAGTTTGGCAACGGCGGTAATACAGTTTGGTAACGGAAGTAGTATAGTTTAGCAACGTAAGTAATGCAGTTTGGCAGCGTAAGTAATACAGTTTAGTAACGTAAGTAATGCAGTTTAGTAACGGAAGTAATGCAGTTTAGCAACGTAAGAAATGCAGTTTACATAGGAAAAACATACAGTCGGGTGGCAGGGGATATTCCTATCGGCGTTTATTAATTAAGTAAGGCGTCTCACGAATTACCACAGATAGACGACCTTTGTAGAGTCATCAGTAATCTGCCAGCCCCAGGTACTGAGACCGGTATCCAGTATAGTAGCAGCGCCGCCGGTTATGGATACCACCTTCAAATTATAAGAAGGATAAAAACCATCCATATAGACGACCTTTGTAGAGTCAGGAGCAATCCGCAAATCCGACGTAACCCCAGTAGCCAGTGAAGTAGCAGCGCCGCCGGTGATGGATACCACCTTCAAATCACCGATTCCGCTAATAACCGGGTCGAAATTCTCGATATAGACGACTTTTGTAGAGTCAGGAGTAATCAACCAGTCATATTCCCAAACCCCGGTAGCCAGTGTAATAGCCGTGCCACCGGTTATGGATACCACCTTCACATCGCTGATTTCTTTAAACTGGTCATAATTAGCCCCATGAAACGGGTCATAATTATCCCTATAGACGACCTTTGTGGAGTCAGGAGTAATCTGCCAGCTATATCCCGTAACACCAGTAGCCAGTGTAGTAGCGGCGCCGCCGGTGATGGATACCACCTTCAAATTATAAGGAGGATAAGAACCTTCCCTATAGACAATCTTGGTAGAGTTATCGGTAATCTGCCAGTCCAATGAAATAATACCAGTAGCCAGTGTAGTAGCAACGCCGCCGGTGATGGCTACCACCTTCAAATCACCGGTGTAGGTCGCCGAGTCATAATTATCCCTATAGACGACCTTGGTGGAGTCAGGAGTAATCCGCCAATCCGACAGAGCACCAGTAGCCAGTGAAGTAGCAGCGCCGCCGGTGATGGATACCACCTTCAAATCGCCGATTCCATTAAACGAGTTATAATTATCCCTATAAACCACTTTTGTAGAGTCAGGGGTAATCCGCACATCAGACATAACACCAGTAGCCAGTGTAGTAGCAACGCCGCCGGTGATGGCTACCACCTTCAAATCACCGGTGTAGGTCGCCTGACTAAAATTATCCAGATAGACGACCTTTGTGGAGTCAGGGGTAATCCGCACCACATATGTAATACCAACAGCCAGTGTAATAGCAGCGCCGCCGGTTATGGATACCACCTTCAAATCGCCGGTGTAGGTCACCCTGGTAAAATTATCCAGATAGACGACCTTGGTGGAGTCAGGAGTAATCCGAGATACCTCTGTAATACGAGTAGCCAGCGTAGTAGCAGCTCCGCCGGTGATGGATACCACCTTCAAATCAGGAACATTATTGACTGTTATAGTGATACTTTGAGAATCCGATAACAGATTAGAAGTTGCGGTAAATGTAATCGGATAATTGTTTGCTTGAGTATAATCAGGCGTCCAGTTAAATTCCCCGGTAGTCGCATTTAAGGTCGTTCCGGTAGGTGTGCCTGCCATTGAATAGGCGATGGTATTGCTAACAGGGTCTGTGACTGATAAGGTAAATGTCAGCAACTGACCTTCGTTGACGCTTTTATTCCCGGGCGATAGCAGAGTCGGCGCCTTGTTGGCGCTGCTGCCGGAATCTTTATTAAGAAGCGAATCACATACTCCGCCGTAGCCGGTGAGCACGATTATGCACAACAGGATGAATACGGATAGTTTTATTAGGTGTTTCATATTGTCACCTCCAAATGTAATATACCTCTTATTCGGGAAATTTCAAGTGGAATCTGAAAAATATTCCATTTATCTGGGAGCCGTCATATTAAGCCACTGATATCTAACGGTATTCTATCCCTAACGGGATTCTATTTAATGAAAACCCCGTAGGGGTATTAAATTGTTGTCCCGTAAGGGAAGACACAGAAAACACTAATTTTATCCGGTAAAAACCCCTCTAAATCTTTTATGTTTTATAAAGCCACAACGCTTAATGTTGGCGCATTTGTAGACCCTGAACTCATCGTTACAGTTCCGGCAGACGTTCTCCAATATAATGTAAAGGTATTTAACCCTGCCGTTAAACCTGTTACTATAACAGAAAAACTTGAGTTTCTTGGATTATTTGCTCCGTAACCACCTACTGCAACATTTAATAATCCATCGGTAGTATTACCAACATACTTAGTCGTTGCTCCGGTAACATAAATATCAAAATAAAATATTTGCGCATCCTGACTACCATAGGCAGACCCGACAAAGCATATTAAGGCAGTTGTCTTGGTATCAAGCGTTACTGCAAACATCTTGTTCAGGTAATGTGTGCCACTTTGGCTTCCAGAAGTGCTTACTTCTGTCCCGCCGTATGTTGCTGAGAATGTAAATGCATTGGCTTCATTACCAGCCACTAAAGTTTTAACATAGTAAAGCGTACCGGCAGTCATTCCCGTTGGTAATGTTCCCCCGGTAACAGTAAAAGCATCGCCAACTGATAGCCCGTGAGTAGTTTTAGTTATTACAGCGGGGTTGGCTATGCTTACAGTACAAGTTCCCACAGATGAAACAGTCTTGATAAAAGAAGTAGATGTAGTTGAACAGTTTGCAGTACTAATTGTTTTCTTAGCACTTATATGTTCTGGAATATTACCCGCATCAAGTTTCCCATTTGCGTCCAGACCAGCATAACCGTTTGCCGCGCCTTTACTAGCAGTTTTTTCGTAGGTTTCGGTATGGTCGGCATCACCGTGTGATTGATTATGATGGTCGTTGGCTGTCTGACCTGTAGTTGCGGAATGGGTAAGTGAGACAGTAGATGATGTATGATTATGACTATCATCTACCACTGAAGGGTTGGGATATGTGCCGGATAAATCACCACCTGCCGCATCGCCGGACTTCATTGCCTGGTCATATCTAATTGCATCACTTGCGGTACTGCCAGCGGCTAAATTGGTAATCTTATGACTCTTGACATCTATGCCTGCACTGTCAATCACCATCCGCTCGGTCCCGGCCGTATCAAATCTTATTTTATCTTCGTCTAAAGATTCTTCTAACTGGATTTTAGTATCCTTATCTTTGTCTGTAATTCCTACTCCTTTCACAAGAGACAAATCGGCATAAACCTCACCACCTAAATCTAGAGGGTTCGGATTAAAATCAAACGGAACTTCTCCTAATGTTAAAATAGCACCATCTATCCTACATGTTACTGCAGTACCACTAGTTATCTCGATTCCAGCATAAAAATCTCCTCCACCACCAGTTACTGTTAAGGTTAAAAATTCAACTGACCCACTACCCGAATGATAATTAGAAAAATGATTACCACCTGCATCAGATATAACAAGCCTAACTCTATCATTATTTCCATAAAAACTAACCCATGCACCAAGAGTAACATTACGATTAGAAAAATCACTCCCCGGTGAATGTTGCTGTACAAGTACAGCCTGATAACCACTGTTATTACTTACGGCTGCACTCGCATAGCCAAATTTCCTATCGTCTGTATTCTTCTGAATAGTCCCAGCATTTGACAAAAGCCACTCCCATCCATCAGGGAGAGAACTTACTCCATTACTCCATGATTCAAAAGACCCATTTCTAATCAAGTTAGCAGGGTTAATATTCTGAGATAGGATTTCATTGCTCAAGTCCGCAGACGCCTCACCTACGATAAACTTCGCATCAGCAATAGCCATATTTTACTCCTTTTTTAGATACTCTTATGAACCAAGTGAATTAGAGTATCTTATGGCGCCAACGGCGCCACTCATTGTTAATAAGTTTATAAGTAAACCCACACGCCAATACATTGGTGTGCGGGTAAATAAGTTAATGAACGCCATAGGTTACTAATGAAATATGAACCACATACCACGCCCGCCTGTCCCAGTGGGACGGTAGGCAGGCCGCTAAAGCCATTAGGATTGGATTGGATTGGATTGGATTGGATTCCATCTTTAGCATACTATAAATATATACATTATTCCATCAAGGTCAAGTAAAATTGTATATTTTATTGGTTTTACCACGTTAGAAGCGTCCGATGTTAATGTCTTAGAGCCGTCAATAATATTATTTATTTTACCGTGTTCGCTTCTAACGGGGTTTACGCCAATGCCTGTTAACCGGATGCCTTGATATCCACAAATTCCAGTTCAATACTTTCCTGGCCCTGCCAGACGTTGAGTTTGAGGACATAGGCCAGCGAGAAGGGTTTGTTCTTGTTCTGGTCCAGGAATGAGATATAGGAGCTTTTGTTGTAGGCAATGACCCGGTAGGTCCGGTTCTTCCCTTTGACATGGAAGGTCAGGTGTTTGAGGGTGCTGCCGATGAGTTTGGGCGTGCCGGCCACCTGGAGATTGTGCGAGCAGAAGACCGGCTCTTCATTGCCCTCGCCGAACGGGGCTATCATCTTTATCTCGGACAGGAGTTTGCGGTTGATGTCGCTGAAGTCCAGAACTGTGTCTATGCTTATTGAGGGCGTCCGGTCTTCGGTCTTGAGGTGATGTTTAGCGTATTCGTTGAGTTTGGCCGTGAGTTCCGGGATGTGCCTGTGTTCTATCTGGAGTCCGGCCGCGTATTCATGCCCGCCTACGGATAGCAGCAGTTCGCGGCAGGTGCACAGGGCGTCATAGAGATGGAAGCAGGGGATGGAACGGCCCGAACCTTTGCCCACCCCGTTTTCCGTGGAAATCAGGATGGCCGGCCGGTAGAATTCCTCAGCCAGTTTGGAGGCGACAATGCCCAGCACGCCGGAATGCCATTTGTCATTGGCCAGGACGATGCAGTAATTGCTGTCCAGGTCGTAGGTCTCGCGGACAATCCGGGACGCCTCGGCCGTGATTTTGCCTTCTATCTTCTGGCGTTCCTTGTTGTTGAGTTCCAGTTTGGCGACCAGTTGTTCTATCTCTTCTGAGGAATAAGAGGTCAGGAGTTTGAAACTGCTCAGTGAATCGCCCATCCGGCCGGCCGCATTGAGTCGCGGCCCTAAGCGGAATGAGATGTCTTCGGCGCGGATAGTTCCTTTGGTCAGGCCGGTCTGCTTAATCAGCGCCCGGACGCCTTCTATCTTGGTGTGCTGGAGCGCCTCCAGCCCGTAGGAGCAGAGGACCCGGTTCTCGCCGGTCATCGGCACGACGTCGGCCACGGTGCCCATGGCCACCAGCGCCATGGTGTCCATTACGAATTCGTGGAACAGCCGGCTGTCCTTTTTGGCCTGCGAAAAGGTGTCCATCAGGGACCAGACCACCTTAAATGCTACGCCTACGCCGGACAGGAAATAGGAGTCGGGATTTTTGGGGTCTAACTTGGGGTTGACAATGATGCAGTCGGGGAGTTTATCGGGTATTTCGTGATGGTCGGTGACAATCACGTCCATTCCGAGTTGTTTGGCGTAGGCGATTTCTTCGACATTGGAGATGCCGCAGTCAACCGTGATAATCAGATTGACCTTTTTCCATGCGATTTCGTCAAGGGCTTCCTTGGAGATGCCGTAGCCCTCAATCAGCCGGTGTGGGATATAAAAATCCACCTCCCGGCCCAGGAGCCGGAAGAAGCGCTTGAAGAGCGCGACTGAGGTGACGCCATCCACGTCATAGTCGCCGTAGATGAGGATATTTTCATTATTACGCAGGGCCTGCTCGATACGCTTATGGGCGGCGGACAAACCGGGTATCAAATTAGGCGGGCGGAGATTATTTATATTGGGATTCAGGAATAGTTTTGCCTGGGCGACGTCAATGATATTGCGCTGGGCCAGGATCCGGGCGATGGTCTCGGAGATATTGAGCGAGCCGGCCAGGTAGCGGATGGAGTCGGCCTCGGGCGTTTCCTTGATGAGCCATTTCTTTTGCATATACTAACAGGTCTTCCCATTACTGTCATTCCCGTGAAAACGGTCCCGCTTCGGCGGGATGGATTCCTGCCTGCGCTGGAATGACATTAAGAGAGAATATTTTTCTCTAATAGTTGCAGGGCCGTCCTGGCGGCCTTTTCCTGGATATTCTTTCTGCTCCCCATGAAATTATATTTATGGACGGTTATTTTGCCTTTGATATTGACGCCGATATAAACCAGGCCAACGGGCTGGGCTGGAGTTCCGCCTTCAGGGCACCGATATTCATCGGGACTCCGCTTTGCTGGGCCGGCAATGCCGGTAACAGATATTCCCAAATCGGACTTTTCTGATTTAGTAACGTTTTGTGCCATCAGCCGGCAGACCTCGGGGCTGACCGCACCGTATTTTTCTATGATGCCTGGTTTGACGCCGAGACGCTTTATTTTAGATGTATTACTATAACAGATGATTCCTTCTTTGAATACCTCAGAGACGCAGGGAATGGCCGTGAGTTTGTGGCAAATCAGCCCGCCGGTGCAGGATTCAGCTATTGCCAGGGTTAAGCCCTTTTTACTCAATAACGAGACGAGTCGGTGTGGAGTCACCCCATTAGAGAGGGTGCCGCCTTGGGCGCCACCTAAGCGGGGTTTTCTATTTCGTTGCGACGATAGCATAACAAATGTTTTTCCATCAGGCGAGGTATTCCTGGTTGTATTTCTCTAACTGGGTCTACGATTTTCTCTCAACGATGGTCAGGTTGCCTTTATAGATTCTCAGTTTGACCGAGCCGGTGATTCTGAGGGCGAGTTCCTGGAAATATTTATCCAGCGCCTTTTTCAGGGGTGAGGAGCAAGAACCGTTATAGATTAATTCCGCATACTTGGTTGAGACGGTGGACTGGAACTGGAGGACTTCCTTGGGCAGAATCAGCCCGCATAGGGCGGAATAAGCGGCGTAGAGAATCGTCGCGGCCGGCGCCTCGTAGATTTCCCGTATCTTCTCGCCGGAAATCTTGTTTTCTATCATATCAATCCGGCCGACGGCATTGCGCCCGCCGATGTTGTTGAGCAGCTCAACCATTTCCAGTAAATCCATCTTCTTGCCATCCAAAGCAATCGGAGTTCCCTGGTCAAACCTTATTTCGATGTTGGCGGCCTTGTCCACGGTTTCCAACATTGGAGTGGTGATAATAAAAGTATCACGCTGCGGCTCGGACCACTGGCGTCCGACCGGGCCCAATTGGATATTCACGCCCCAAAGGTTTGATTCTATATTGTACGGGAACTGTTTGGCGGTATCTATTTGAAGCCCGTGTTTCTTGATATACTTGAGGTCATCCTTGGTTGTTTTTAGCTCCAGTTCAATCAGCGGAGAGATGATTTTTAGTTTGGGATTGAGGGCATTGATGCAATTATTAAATCTGGCGTGGTCATTACCGATACCCCGGGCGCCATGCGCCACATATTTGCAGTTCTCCTCCTCAGCAATATTCACCAGTTCCTCGGCGATTAACGGGCGCGAGAGCGCCGCGGCCAGCAGATAGCCGTTGTCATAAACCGCCAGGGCGTGCAAGGCCGGGAGGATGAAATCGTGGATGAATTTCCGGCGCAGGTCGGCGATATTGGCGACCGTGGCGCCCAGGTTGACCGCCTTTTCGCCCAGCGGCTCCAGGTAATTGATTTGGCCCAGTTGCGCCAGGAAGGTGATGACATCAAAGCCCTTGCTCTGGAGGTAGTGGATGCAGATGAGGTTATCCACGCCGCCGGAATAAGCAAAGACGACTTTTTCCATATTTATGCTTATATATTATTACACGTTAAATTTCAAGTTAATGATATCCCCGTCTTTAACGATATATTCCTTGCCCTCGGCGCGGACCCGGCCGTGCTCCCGGGCGGTTTTCATTGAGCCCTTTGAGGCCAGCCAGTCCGCGTAGGAAATCACCTCGGCCGAGATAAATCCGCGCGCCATATCGGTATGAATCTTGCCGGCCGCAATCAGAGCCGTGTCTCCTTTTCGGATAGTCCAGGCCCTGACCTCGTCCGAGCCCACGGTAAAGAATGGTTGCAAGCCCAGGGTCTGGTAGCACAGTTTAGCCACCTCAGGCGTTTGGAGCGATTTCAGGCCGTAATCGGACAGGAAACCATTTTGTTCCTCAGGCGGCAGTGACGATATCTCGTATTCCAGTTTCAGGGACGGGGCAAGGCAGTGCGGGTATTTATTCAGGGTTTCGGCATACTTGTCAGCGGAAGATAAGTCAAGTTCGGATATATTGGTAATGATAATGAACGGCTTGCGGCTGAGCAGTCCATAATTGACCCAGAGTTTTTCGGTCAGGGGGGTCAGGTGAATTTCTTTCATATTCTTGCCGGCTTCAATATATTCCTTGACCGTGGCCAGGAACTTTTCCTCCTCGTGGATTTCCTCTGATGATGATGAGCCGCGACCTTTGTTGGCCTTGAGTTTCTCTATTCGCCGTTCCACGATATCCAAATCAGCCAGCAGGAATTCGGATTTGAGCGAATCAATTTCCCTGGCTATCCAGGCGGTTTCCTCACGCTTCTGGTAGGCTGGGATAACGCAGATGATGCCGTCCGCCTCGCGAACGGTGCCCAGGATGGCGTTATTTGCCTTGCGCTCCTCAGGTCCTAAAATAGGTTCGGTGTCAATTATGTCCAGCGTGGCTTCAACGGTTTTCTTGGGCTGGTAGAAATCGGTCAGCACCTTCAGCCGCTCATCCGGCACCTTGATAGTGGTGTAATGGAATTTCCGTTCATACTGGAATTTGAGCGAGGTGTCGTAATCAATTCCGGAGAGCAGGGCCAGCAGAGTGGTCTTGCCGGCCGAGGGTTTGCCGATGATGCCTAATTTCATAATCAAGTTACTTCTTTGGGTTTGTTAATTCTCAAGTACATCCAGGATAGCAGTATTCCGATCAGATACAACACTAATAACGGAGCGGCAATCAGGGTCTGGTTAATCGGGTCGCCGCTGGGCGTGATTATGGCGGAGATGATGAAGGCCAGCAGGATGCTGATTTTTATCTTGCCCCAGTATATTTGGGGCGTAAGAATTTTAATCTGGACCAGGAACAGCATCAAGAGCGGCAGCTGGAATACCAGGCCCATAATAACCGTAAACATAATAAACAGGTCAAAATAGCAGGTCAGGTTATAGATGTTCTCGATGAGGAGCGGGTTGGGATAGACGATGAGGAATTTCAGCATCATCGGAATCAGGATGAAGTAACTGAAAATGACGCCGCCGGCAAAGAGCAGTAACGAAAACGGCAGGTAGAAGAAAACATATCCTTTTTCGTGTGAATAGAGTCCGGCGCTGATGAATTTCCAGAGTTGGTAGATAATAAAAGGTCCGCTGACCACAAAAGCGGCAATCAAGCTTGCCTTGAAATAAATAAAGAACCCTTCAGGGTAGGTCAGCGTGCTTAAGGCTTTTCCGTTTGAGGCTTTAAGATGCGGCGCAATGATTATTTTCAGTATCTGGTCCTGGAATATGAAACAAATAGCGAGGGCAACGGCAAATGCGACAGCCGACCATATCAGGCGAACCCGCAGTTCTTCCAGGTGCCCGCCTAAGGATAATCTTTTTTCTTCCATATCATCCCATCCTTCGTGGTGCGATTTGCGCCACTACGGAATGGGTATTCCGAAGCCCGGCGAGGCGAAGGATACCTTGCAAGTCGAAACAATTATTCTTTCCACTCGATGCGTAGCAGGTCGTACAACTCTTTTTCCCTCAGGACCACGGCGCCGAGATAGATTGCTTTCTTGTAATTATCGTCGTTTTCGAAATCCTTACCGACGACCACATAAGTGATATTATCGCTCGAGGTTGATAAAACCTCGCCGCCGAATTCCTGTATCTTTTTCTTGAGGTCATCTAACAGGTATTTACCCATCGGCGTGCCGGCGAAGATAAAGGTTTTTGTCCTCTGCCGGTTGTAGATGTCGCTGTTTATCAGGTCTTCGGTAGTGATGGGTTCTTCGCTTTTCATCGTATCCGGGATTATCGCCGCCTGGCAATAATCATCAAACACCTTAATGATTTTTACCCTGCCTTTTCCTTTTTTTAGTCCACCTTTAATAATGGTAAAGACATCAAAATCCATTCCTTTAACGATAGCATCCTGGGCGCCCAAATCGATGCAAACAGAATTATTGCCGATGTCGGCCAGGACGACTTTACCGTCAATCTCAATGCCTTCACTGGCCAATTCCATCCGGTTCCGGAGTTTCTCCAGCCGCTCCTCGAATTCCTTCTTTTTCTTGGTTAATTCGGTGATGGCCGCCTCGCCTTCTTTTGTCTTCTCGGTGATGGTGGTGTCAATCTGCTTGATGCCTTCCTGGAGAACCGAGACATCAAGCTCTCCCTGGGTAATAATCCGCTGTGTTTCTTTTTCCAGTGAGACTATTTCTTCTCTCACTTTGATGATTTCCTCGGTTTTCTGGTCTATATTTTTATACAACTCGCCTCTTTCATCCTTAGTGCCGACTATTTTAACAATCTGGTCCCAGGATTTATTGCGGGAAATTATCAGCTCGCCGTTCTTATCAACATTTTGCTTGGTCAGGCGTTCCAGGACATCTATCAAAATCTGCAGATTAAGCGGCTTTTTGGGCGTGTCCTTTTCGGTTTCGGGCCAGGGTTCGTACTCTGTTATCTGGTAATTGGCGGACAGGTATTCCACCATCCGGTTTAAAAACGCCTTGAGATTTTCGTAATTATTCCAGATATCGCCGGTCGTGATGGCCCGTTCATCCCGTGATAACCAGCCCACCCGGCTGGAAATGCTGGTCGCTTTTTCTATACCGCTTTCCAGGTCGCGTTGTTTTGACTGGGTGGCCTGCTTGGCTTTTTCCAGTTCCTGGACCTTTTCATTGTATTCGCCGACGGTAAGATAAGAACTGAGTATTGAAATCAGGAGCAGAATGCCTGATATTATCAATATAACGGATGCCGAGGTGTCCTCGGAACGCTTCTTAATAATAGTCTTCTTTTTTGCCATAAGTGGTTCTAATCTCCGAGATAATACTGCAAGCTCTTTTTCGCCTCGTCGCTTTCCACCCGGGGGATATTCAATCTTCTGACCCAGGTGAAATTTTCTTTATCCATGTCTCTCTCTTCGGGGTCGTCGCCGATGAGGGCGAAATCGGTTTTAAGCGTAACCTTTTTTTCCACGGTTGCACCCATATCAATAAGCCGCTGCTCTATTTCCTCGCGGTCATATTTGAACGGACCCCGCCTGAATTTGCCGATTAGCACAACGGTCCGGCTGTGCTTGGGATGGTAAAAGATATTGGTGATGTAATCGCCATCGGTAATCGGTTCGTCTTCTTTTTCCATCCTGGTGATAGAGGCCAGGCTGTAGATGTCGAAAACCCTTTTGACTTCTATTTGCCCCTTCCATTTTCTGATGAATCCCTGTTGCTGGCGGTAGGCCATAAATTTTGACCCAACGCGTACGCCGTCTTTGCTGCCTATGGTGATAAAGGCGAGCCTGTTTTTCATGTCCGGATTAAAGATTTTACCGTATACTTCGATGATGTCGCGGTTGTAGGCCTCTTTGGACGCCAAATCTTCCAGGGCATATTTGGCGATGGATACCTCGTTTTCCAGCCGGATGGTGTCCTTTTTGAATTTATCCGTGATGCCGGGTAATTTTTCCTCCTTGATTTTCTTGTCGTTATTTAACTGGTCTTTGAGTAACAGGTATTTTTCGTTTTCCTTCGACTTCTTGTTTAACATTTCCTCCTTTTTCTGCCTTAGTTCAGCCAGATAGGCGTTTTTGCTCCGCACGATTTCCTCCTGGAACTCCTTTAGCTGAGCCTCTTCTTTTTCCGAGGTTTTCTTCTCGTAGTCGCTTCTGGTAATTTTATGACCTGAGGTGAATAGCTTTTCCATCGACTCGTAGACGATGTTTTCGATCATCGGTTCCCGGCCCATCAGGGTATAGGACTTCTTCTTTTCATCCAGGTATTTTGAGACCGCCTCAACAGTTATTTTATAGTTTGTTTCTCCTGTCATTATTAGCGGAGAAACCTTGAGGAGAAAATACTCAACATCTCTTTGTTTGTCTTCTATTTTTTTTACCGCCTTATTCTCTTTTGATATTTTCTCTTCAACGGTCTGGAGCATGCCGCTGGTCAGAATCATCGAAGCCAGTCCGATAAATGATAGGGCGACCACGATGATGACGATGACATGGGATACGCCCCGGATTGAATGGTCTTTTAGGTTCATAAAGCGCTATCAATATAATGCAAGACCCGTATAAAAGTAGTCCCGCGCCATATGGCGCAGGACGTTCATATAATATTCTAACTTTGTTAACTGCTTCCCCGGGTTCGAGTTCTAATAATCGCCAAGCTTATACAATATACCTCTAACGGGTCAAGAAAAACAATACCTTATTTTAATCCGGCCGCATAACTGACGATATCGACGATCCGATGGGAATAACCCCACTCGTTGTCATACCAGCCGAAGACCTTGGCCTGGGTTTTGTCCAGGACCATGGTGGACAAGGCGTCAAAGACGCACGAAGCCGGGTTGGCTATGATATCGCTGGAAACAATCGGGTCTTCGGTATATTCCAGGAAACCTTTCAGCTTGCCCTGGGAAGCGGATTTGAAGGCGGTATTGATTGCTTCAACCGTAGCTTCTTTCTTCAGGTCAACCACCAGGTCAACCAGCGAGCCGGTCGGGACCGGAACCCGGACCGCCACGCCGTTGAGTTTGCCGGCTACTTCCGGAATGACCTCGCCGATGGCCTTGGCCGCGCCGGTCGAGGTCGGGATAATATTAATGGCCGCGGCCCGGGCCCGCCTGAGGTCTTTATGTATCAGGTCCAGGATAGATTGGTCGTTGGTATAGGCGTGGATAGTGGTCATCAGTCCGCGGACGATGCCGAAGTTATCATTGAGGACTTTGACTAATGGCGCCAGGGCATTGGTGGTGCAGGATGCGTTGGAGATGATATTGTGCTCCTTTTTCAGTTTCTCTTCATTGACTCCCATGACAATCACCGCGTCGACCGGTTCCTTGGCCGGAGCGGTCAGGACCACTTTCTTGGCGCCGGATTGGAGATGGCCTTCCAGGGCCGAGCGTTTGGTATGGACCCCGGTTGATTCCACCACCCAGTCGACATTGTGCTGGCCCCAGGGCAGTTTGGTCACGTCCTTTTCAGCCACCACCTTTATCTTCTTGCCGTTGATGACGAAGTCGTTACCGTCCACGCTGACCGTGCCCGGGAATCTGCCGTAGACCGAATCGTATTTCAGCAGGTGGGCCAGGGTCTTGGCGTCGGACAGGTCATTTATGACCACCACCTCGAAATTAGGGTTTTTGGACATGGCCTTAAAAACATTGCGGCCGATTCTGCCAAAGCCGTTGATTGCTATTTTGATTGCCATATACACACTCTCTTTCTAATATAAAAATAAATACTATAACATGTTAAAGAACAGCAGGCTATAAGCCGGGTTTTGTCATGGCGCCTATGGTGCCACGGTAACCATTTATCTTGGCCCTGCATTACTGCAGGAATCAAACGACCTACCTGGGACTTAATGACCGGACCGGTCTACCCTGTTTGGTCTTGCTCCGGGTGAGGTTTTCCGTGCCCTCCCGATTACTCGGGAAGCGGTGCGCTCTTACCGCACCATTTCACCATTGCCTTTCCGACCTTTAGGGTCAGAATCAGGCTGTATATTTTCTGTGGCACTATCTCGCTCCCCGGCATAACGCCGGGGAGGGCGGTCGTTAGCCGTCACCCTGTCCTCTGGAGCCCGGACTTTCCTCCCTACCCCCCGACGTAACGTCGGGAGACAGAGCGATTACCCACCTGCTGTTTCTTAATATGACGCGCAACGCGATGCTTACACCGCGGCGCGTTATAACTCGTCTACCTCCGTTTCTTAGAACCAGTTTGAGCCTAGCGAATTACTGGCTCTTATCCCGACAGTTTTTGTCGGGATAATGCTTTTACTCATCAAATGATGCTTCTGTATTCAGCGCTTTATTAGCCAGTTTATCGGCGATTTTATTGTGTTCACGAGTAATTAGGTTTAATTTAATCTCGCCATGGGCTTTCATTAATTTCCTGGCCTCTATGGCCAAGGGGATAAGATGCTCGCTTTTAATCCGATAATCTCCGTTCATTTGGTTTACTAATAGTTCGCTGTCCGAATATATGTTAATATCAGCCGGTTTTTGCTTAAGCAACTTATTTAAATGCTTAAGCATCCTGATTAATGCCGTATATTCAGCCACGTTATTAGTGGTCTGGCCGATAAATTCACCCCTGCGGAGGATATCCTCACCTGAACTTTCCCTGATAAAAATACCCACGGCTGAAGGGCCCGGATTACCCCTTGAGGCCCCGTCAATATAGGCATCTATCTTAAGTTTCATTTTTCAATGTTATAATAAACATTTTTATCTGTCAAGAATTCTTGACAGTTGCTCGTAGTAAATAAATAAATACGTATATGCGCAAGATGATTTCTACCCTTGACTGGGTTGGCAATGAAGACGGCTATCTTAAACTGATAGACCAAACCAAACTGCCGCATAAACTTACCTACCTGAAATGCACGACTATGGAGCAGGTGGCAGATGCCATAAAGAGATTAGCGGTCCGGGGCGCGCCGGCCATCGGCGTGGCCGCGGCGTTTGGGGCGTATCTGGGCATAAGAGGTTACAATAAGTTACATAAGGTTACAGGGGGTTACAAGAGGTTACAGGAGGAATCCAATAAGGTTTATCAAATCTTGCTTTCCACTCGGCCAACTGCAGTCAACCTACGCTGGGCATTAGATAGAATAGACAACATGATTAAACAGGATTCAGCGGACAATCAGTTCAATCAGCTAAATCCTGTTGTTAAAATAATTAAAGGCGTTTATAATGAGTCCCTGAAGATTCTGAAAGAAGACCGAGAGACCTGTTATAGGATAGGACTGAATGGCGCTAAACTAATCAAGAATGGTTACCATATCCTGACCCATTGTAATGCCGGCCTGTTGGCCACAGCCGGAATCGGGACTGCGCTTGCCCCGATGTATATCGCCAAGAAGCAGGGTAGAAAATTCTCGGTTTATTCGTCAGAAACCCGGCCGGTTCTTCAAGGCGCCCGGCTGACGGTCTGGGAACTCCAGAGAAATCATATACCGGTGACCCTGATTTGTGATAATATGGTCGGGTCGTTGATGAAACAAGGTAAGATTGACCCCATTAGAACTAACGGTCGCCTACGGCGACCTACTTCTAACGGGGTAAATATAGTCATAGTTGGGGCAGACCGGATAGCCCGGAACGGCGATACGGCCAACAAGATTGGCACCTATCAGGTGGCGCTCCTGGCACATCATCATAAGATACCGTTTTATATTGCCGCGCCTATGTCCACCTTTGATAGGAACATCAGAATAGGGAAAGACATACCTATAGAATATCGTTCGCCTGAAGAAGTTACGCAGGTAAAGATGACAGATGAGAGAGGAAAGATGAGAGAAGTGCAAATAGCTCCACGCCATACCAGGGTCTACAATCCCGCGTTCGATGTGACTCCAGCGAAATACATATCTGGTTACATTACAGAAAGAGGAATCATTACAGCCAGACAGATACCCCGGCATTTCTAGAGCCAGTTGGGAACGAAGTGACTTACTGGCTCTTATCCAGCACCCCGAAAGCTTTCGGGGTGCTGGGGATGTAACTCCTGCCAAGTATATCACTGGATTCATTACAGAAACAGGCATTATTCATCGTCCATAAATTTCAGGACAAATCTATCTGACCAGAAAACATCTTCTGGGATACCTCCCCAGGTACTACATAGGGGAATGGTATATACCACCCAAGTATATGGGATATACTCCACAGGTATATGGGATATACTCCACAGGTATATGGGATATACCCCACAGGTATATAGGATATACCCCTTAGGTATATGGGATATACCCCTTAGGTATATGGGATATACCCCTCAGGTATATGGGATATGCCCCCCAGGTATATGGGATATACTCCACGGGTATATGGGATATACTCCACGGGTATATGGGATATGCCCCCCAGGTATATGGGATATACTCCACGGGTATATGGGATATGCCCCCTAGGTATATGGGATATACATCCTAAGTATATGGGATATACCCCACAGGTATATGGGATATAGCGGGGTGGTATATGGGGAGATACCCCTTATCTTTCCTATGAGAATCAATGGTTTTAGGGCAATATCCGTATAAATCCGGATAATCGGTGAAATCAGGGGTTATTTGGGGTTCGGATAAATACGGATTACCAAAAGGTAACAGGAATTACCAAAAGGTAACAGAAAAAGCGTAGAGCGTAGGGCGTAGAGCGTAGAGCGAATCAGGAAATACAAAATACTCATCCGCCACATATCTCATACAACATAATGTTAAATAAAGAGTTGTGGCATTAAAGCCACTGTCTACTGTCTACTATTTACTGTTTACCTGGCTCTTTTAGCGCCATCTGGCACGTGACTTGCATATATAAGATATAGTAGAAACAGTAAAAACGCTTAAATTAGGAGATTTGTTATGAAATTCAAGCCAGAAAAGGGAGGAGGATGGGGTAGTGGCAATCCCGCATCGCATATCCCGAATCCCGAATCCCGTCAGAGCCAGACTCTCACTCATGCCCTCATCTCCATCGTGATGCTCTTTGTTACGGCCCTGATGGTTTATGCGGTAATCTTCACCTGGGATTTGGACCCGGCTACCCAGGGCGGATATTCGGTATCTGATTCCACGGTTATTACAGTTACGGCTTCATCCGGCGGCATAGCGGAACTGATTCAACAGGGACCTGAGCGCCGGGCCTATGACAATACAACGATCGAATATAATGCCGGGACATATCAGGCGCCGGTGCGTCTGGCGTCCTATTCCGATATAGTGGCCGGCCGGACCTATGTTAAGTTACAGTCCCAGCCCAATGGCGGCTACTACAGCACCGGAGAATTCCAGTCGCGTAAGATGGGCGATGCCACGGTGGCTTACTCCTGGCAGTCGTTGGCCTGGAATGACAAGCGGGCGGCAGTTAGCGCGGCTGAGACCGGTCTGGGCGCTCTCTGGCGGATGGATAACGACGTCTGGGCGGATTCAACACCAGGTCCTAAAACCGGTCCGCTATCACCTTTTAATGCCCCGGTCTTCAGCGGATATACCCCTGAGTCAGCCAACGGCGAGGGTTGTTTCAACCAGGCCGGGCTGCTTAACGGCACCACTCAGTATTTGACCCGCGCCACTGACCCGGACATAGAATTCGGCCGGGGGAGTTTTACCGTGGAGTTATGGATAAAGACCGCTGATGCCGACGCGGTGATTATTCATAAGAGGAGCACGCCGATAGCCAGCTCGTGCGGTTGGGAAATCGGCATTGCCGGGACTAATCCTTATTTCAGCATCGTGATGGATGATTACGATGCCGATTTGCTGGCCCGGGCCCATTATCTCCAGATACTGCCGGCTGGCGTGAATGTGGCCGACAATAAATGGCACCAGATTGTGGCCTACCGCAAGGCCGGGAGTTTCGGGATATATGTGGATGGTTCGTTATACAACAGCGGGGTGCTGAATAACCCGGCCCGGAATGTGGATTATAATGGCGTGGTCGTAGCCGCGGCGCCCGGACTGGTCATCGGCCGCGATGCCGAGGCCACGGCCGGCAGTTACTATGCCGGTAAGATAGACGAGGTAGCGCTTTATAAAGATCGGGTGCTTACCGCGGATGAAGTCAGCCAGCGCTATCAGAATGGATTGGGCATCAAATATCAACTCCGCGCCTCGGACGACCCTAATTTTGTTGCTGTGAATTTTACCGGCCCGACAGGCATAGGCGATTATTATATCTCCTCTCAGTTACCACCGTCGTATGATTTTGTTGACCGTCCGGGCAAGTATTTTCAATACAAGGCAGTGTATGAAACAAGTAATACTGCAACTACGCCGATGTTGGCCGATGTGACGGTGACAGCCACTTGGGTTGGTAATAAGGTTGATGATACTCCGGATGAATTTGATGCCGAGCGGACCAATACCACCGGAGCTTCTCTTACCAAAGGATTTCATAATCAAACAGCATATCATAATGATTATATCAGAGCCAAGCCGCGGCTTGACCTGGCCGTGGAACGTAACGGCACTGGCGCAGATGCCGAGGACGGGATTGTGGCCCTGTATGAACTGGACAGTAACAGCGGGCCGGTTAATGCGGTTGATAAGGTGGCCGGTGATAATACCGGCGCCCTGATGAACGGGGCGGCTATTGTAGCCACGCCAAAGTTTGGCGATAGTTCAGTTCAGTTGGACGGGACCAACGATTATATTGAGATTCCGCACGCCACTAATATTGCCTTTAAGTATGACCACACGATGGAGGCCTGGATCAGGCCGACGGCTCTTTTTAACTCCAGTTCAGCATCCTCTATGTGTGTCTTTGATAAGGGCGGTTATAAACTCTGGCTGGATAACAGCACCGGCAAACTGGTTTATGAATTGGAGGATTCCAGCGGCCAGGGGCAATGGACCAAGGACCTGGCGGCCCGGTATGTGGTCGCAGACTTGGGCGGCGGCGTTGACCCGTTCAATGTTTATGAGGGAATTTATCCGCTGGCTGTTTTTCAGGGTAAACTCTATGCCGCGATGTACGGAACAGCAGATAATGACGGTGATATCTTTTCTTATGACGGGACTAAATGGGAATTGGCCTGGAACCGGACAGATACAGATGCTGCGACTACAGAACTCCCAACCTCTGCCGTGGTATTCCAGAATAAACTCTATATCGGTTGGGCCAGTAATCTTACGCATAGTGGCGGCACCGCTGGAGCTGCCTGGCTTACGGTCTATGATGGAACTACCTGGACGGATATTCCTGATTATGCGGCGGCTGGTAATTCCTGGGGCGGGGCGGTCTTAGGTGCTGCGACTTATGAAGGCATCTATGCCCTGGCTGTTTATAATAATAAACTTTATATTGGCCCGGGCGCAAGTAACAACGATGATGACCTCTATGAATACAGCGGCGGCGCCTGGCCGGCCACGCTTCGGCACGCCAACGTGGATGGCGGGGCTGGCGCAAATTCAATAGTGTCACTCGCTGTATTCAGAGAACCGACTATTGGCGCAGATAGGTTATATATCGGGACCGGCAGTAATACAGCAGATGAAGCCGAAATACGCCGGACCGATGGAACTACGCTTAGCGGGGCCCTTTGGATACCGGATGCTTTTTATGGGTATAGAAGTATTAAGTCAATGTATGTTTGGAATAATAAACTATACTGTGGTTTGGGTAATGCATCTCCAGATGCCGATTATGTTATTTATGATGGTTTAGGCGATGTCGTGTCAACACCAGGATTAGTAACTGATAACTGGAAGTTATATGGGTCAGGTAGCACCAATTATGGCGGTGTTACTGGCTATACAGCCAACCGGTTCGGTGGTTTAAACCGATTTGATTGGATTAAGCAGTTCTTTGCCTATCAAGGGCGGCTTTATGCGGTGCTGGGTTATGGCACAGGCGACGCCCAATTATGGTATTCAACCGATGGTTTAAACTGGACGAGAGATGAGGCACTCTTTACACAAACCGGTTTACAGTATGAGGAGTTTAGGGCCTGTATTTACGGCGGCAAGATATTCCTGGGTTTCGGCACCACGACCGGCGACCACGATGTTTTTGTTTATACTCCAGGGACGCTGCTTTATTCCCAGAAGAATAGTTGGACGGCCGGGACCTGGTATCACGTCCAGGGGGTCTATGACCGGACCGTGGAGCGCAAGGCGTATCTGGTGGTGGACAATAACATAGAAGCCAGCGCAGCTACCAATATGATTGTCAATGCCCCGAGCCGGCCGTTATATATCGGCGCGGATGCGGTCTATGGCAGATATTTTAACGGGCTGATTGATGAAGTAGCGCTTTTTAATAAGGCGTATATTGGGTTTCATCCGTCTTATAATGACGGTACACCTTTGGTTTATACCTCACCGGTGATAAACGGACCGGGCGGGACCAAGGTGAATTGGGATAAAATAGAATGGGGCGAGGACGAACGATATGGTGATGAATTGTCCCCTAATCTTACCGGTGGATTGAAGGGTTTGTGGCACCTGAATAATAACTGTAACGATGATTCCGGCAGCGGGCTAAACGGCGCGGGATTAACCACATTCAGCAGCGATTATAAATTTGCCTCGGCCGGAGTTGCCAGCGGCAGTTTTGCCGGCAGTTTTAACGGCACCAGCGATAAAATTGTTGTCCCCAATAATGCCGTTTTTACCGGCTTAAACCAGTTGACAGTGGAAGCGTGGATAAAGAACAGCACGCTTTTACCGCAATCCCTTATTGCTAAGGGCGTTAACCCGACACTGGATTTTAACCTGAAGATAAGCGCGGATGGCCGGCCGTCTTTCTGGGTATCAGACGGCGGCGCGGCGACTTCAGTTTTGGCTTACGGGCCCGATGCCAAGACGGTTACTGACGGTAGGTGGCATCATATTGCCGGCGTGTATGACGGGACCAATTTGATGGTCTATGTGGATGGTGAAAGCGGGGCCGGCGTGTATTACGGGGTGGCGCCTATAGCCAATAGCGCCTCGGCCCTCTGGATTGGCTCGGACCAGGATAGCGAGTGGTATTATACCGGCATCATAGACGAGGTGTCCTTATACAACCGGGCATTGTCAGTGGCAGAGGTATTATCACATTATAAGAAAGGCGTGGGCCAGGAAAAATACGGCGCCCTGAAGTTCCAGGTGGATACCGGGGTCGGGTTCCGCGGCCCGGACGGCACATCTGCTACCTATTATACATATTCAGGCCAGTCCATTACCAATACCCCGGGTTCTGAGACCATCCAATACAAGGTTTATTTTGATTCCTCCAATCCGCTCTACGTCCCGCGGATGGAATATGCGTGTGTTACCGGCAAATATTATTCGGCAGCCGTTCCGAACGTCAAGAATAATATCAGCCAGACCTATACGGCCCAGATTGCCGCGGTGACCCAACAGACCAAGACAAATTCCTGGGGCGACCCGACCACCGGACAGGTCAGATACCAGTTCTCGCCTGATAACGGCGCAACCTGGTATTATTATAATGGTAGTTGGGTTAATTGCCCCGGTCCGGTCTATACCGATGGCACCAATTTATTGAGTGATTTGAACCGGACTATCTGGGGCACTTTCCCGACCAGTCCGGGCGAGTTTAAGTGGAAGGCCTATTTGGTCTCGGACGGGCTTCAGGCCGTGGCCCTGGACAGCGTCTATTTTACGGATATCTATTTTGAGGTAAAGGAGCCGAACGGCTCAGAGACCCTGCAGGCCGGCGGCTCGTATGATATCAAATGGGATTATTCAGGCGCGGCCGGCGCTACGGTTAATCTGGAGTATAGCGTCAATGGAAGCGGCGGACCATGGTATGTGATTAGTCCGACCGCCATGCCCAGGCCGATTGCCGATAAATTATTTACCTGGAATCCGGTAACCACGGTCGATTCCACCACCTGCCGCATCCGGGCCACGACTGATTTGGGCCTGACCGATATGTCGGATAATAACTTCAGTATCAAGCCGACTGTTTCTTCGACTATTGATTCGGTCACCTCGCCTGCCAACGGGCAGATATATGAAGCCGGGACGACTATGCCCATTACCTGGACATATTCGCCAACTACAGGGCAATTTCCGACGGTTAAGATAGAGTATTTTGATAATGCGGTCAAGCGGCTGGATATTACCACCTCAACCGAGAACGACGGATATTATGATTGGCCGATTCCGTCTACTATTACTATCACCAATAAGGGCAGTGTTAAGGTTTCGCTGACCGATAACTCTTCGTCAAGGTTTTCGGACGGTAATTTTATCATCAAACAGCGGATAAACGTAACCGGTAAATTCAGCGGCACCGGCGCGGGCGCGCCCTATGCTTTTGTGGTTGGGTCAACAGCCGATAACATCACCTGGACCATAGACGGCGTCCAGGCGGACGGTACGCCTGGCGCTGAGGTGGTGATTGATTACAGCCGGGATGATTTCACCTCTTTCATCTATCCCATTACCAGCACGGTTATAACCGGCACGAATTTCTATAACTGGCAGATACCGTCTGATGTCGGGCCTAATTATAATGTCAAGGTCCGGGTCAAGGCGAAATGGGCCACCTATCCGTTTGACGCCAAGGACATCAGCGATGCCGCCTTCAAGATAAAGGGCGAGATTTCATCAGTGGGCAAGCCCGGGGCCGGCGATATCCTTAAGGTGAGCGATGGTGATGTTAACACGGTCGGCGATGCCGAGACCATTACCTTTACCAAGAAGGGTAATATATTAATTTATAAAGCAGAGATATCAACCGCCGGGCTGGGCGGCCCGTATTATAGTTTACCCATCAGTCCCAGCGCCGGGGTGGATATGGGTTCTTATATTTCCACCACCTTTGAGGTGCCGGTTACCACTTCCGCGCAGTGTGTCATCAGGATATCTGATATCGCCGATTCCACGGATGTCAGCGGGACCTCGTCGGCCTCGTTCTTTACCATCAGGAACCGGCTGATTCTGGATAAGACATTTATCAATGACAAGACCTTTATTGTCGGAAGCGCGACATACGGGGTTGGTAACGTCCCGATTACCTGGACCAACCGGGGCGCTATCCCGGCCGTGGAGGTGCATTATTCCAAGTTGGGCGACTTCAGCGATGCGGTGCTCCTGCAGACCACAGACCCGAATAATAACCATAATGACCAGAACGGCTGGCTATGGACGATTGAAGACTCCCGCGATACCTTCCCGAATAAAACCGGTAAAATCAGGGTCCGGCAGGTCTCGGACACCAATGTTTATGATATCAATGATGCCCCGTTCAAGATTCGGGGACAGATTTCCGTCATTACCCCGACCAACGGAGATATCTGGGTGGTGGGCGAGGATAGATATGTGACCTGGACCTGTCAGGGTAAGATTAACCAAGTGGAGATAAGATATACATTGGATAACGAAGGCGACGGATATCCGGTGACTCAGTCAATCGGGACTGCGCCGATTGCTTCAAGCAATGGCACGCAATATTATGGCCCCTGGACAGTACCGAACAAGATTTATAACCAGATAAAGGTCAAGGTGTTTGATTATAACGATAATGCAGTGGAAGGCATATCCACCGGGCTGTTTACCATCAGGGGCAAGTTGGAGATAACCGAGCCGCTTTCCAACACCAAGTGGTCAGTGGGTTCTCCCGGTATTATCAACTGGAACCCGACCGGCTCCATCGGCAGTATCCAGGTGCAGTATCTGCAGAAGAATACCGATCCCTTGGTTGACGGTAACTGGACTACGATTACCACGACTGATGCATCGGCCGGCGGCTATACCTGGGGTTCGGTAGCAGATGTGATTACGCCTTCAGCCCTGGTTCGCTTAAAACCGGCCACGCCCTGGAGGTCTAATACGGTGGTTTCAGAGCCGTTCACTATTAATTCCAAGGTTCAGGTAGGCAAGCCGGTTTTGTCTGACCCATACTTTGTATATAATACGCCGACCCAGAATAATACCTATAAAATCACCGGTACATATACCGGAACGGTCTCCAATGTAAAGATACAATATAATGTAAACGACGGCGCCTGGCAGGATATCGGGGTTATCTCAACCACGGGAGCAAACACCTTCGGTTATGACTGGCAGGTCAGGGACAATATTTCCGGCAACGTAAATATCCAGGTCTTGGACGCGGATACCGGACATCCGTCTTCGGAGAGTCCGGAATCATCGCAGTTTTCCATCAAAGGGTATTTGAAGGTGATGACGCCGACGGCCGGCGCGCTCTGGACCGCCCAGGAAACCAGGAGCATAGTTTGGGCCGCAGCCGGAACGCCTTTAGCCGGGCTGTTTGATAAGGTGTTGATTGACTACACCTCCAATGCCTCTTCAGGCACGCCGACCTGGACACCGATTGTTACCTTGCCGGGTATTAATAATATCTCCTCAACCGGTAATACCTATCCGATTTCAGTGACTGATGTGGTTTCTGATGATTGCCGGATAAGGGTGGTGGGAGTTGATGCTCTGCATAGCGATGTGATAGCCGAAAGCGGGATATTCACCATCCGGGGTTATGTGCAGGTGGTCTCGCCGACCGCGCTGGATGCGTTTACCGTGGCCCAGACACCGGTCAAGATACGGTGGAACAAGTCCAATGCGGTTAATAAAGTAGCCATATATTACCGGGCAGACGGCGGCGGTTGGCAGCCGATTGATACGGCTTATAGCGGCGGCGGCGGCTCAAACGCCTATGAATATGACTGGACCGTTCCGGACGCCATCTCCGGCGATGTTGAGGTCCGGGTGGTTGATATGACCGATGCGACTATGGCCTCAGGCGACCGCTCAGAGTCGCTTTCCGGCTCGTTTGATATCAGGGGCAAGATAGAGGCGATTGCCGCTCCGGTCACAGACGATGCCTGGATTGTTGACAAGCAGAAAACCATCTCCTGGACCGTGACCGGCTCGGTGGCCAAGGTGATGATATATTATTCGACCGATAACTTCGCCACGGTCACCAAGACCGTGACAACGGTGGCGGTTAATGCTACGGATGTTGGCACGCCTTATGCGCATCCGACGGCCGGTTCCGGAAAAGGCACGTATCTCTGGACATTGCCGGACGATATCCAGAAGGATGTCTGGATAAAGGTCCTGCCGACCGACCCGGTGGCAACGGGATTCTGCACTCCAAAGACGTCAGGCAAGTTTAAGATTAGGGGCGAACTTAAAGTCACCCGGCCGAACTCATCTACATATTGGATATGCAACACCCAGGAACCGATTCAGTGGGAGGTGGTCGGTTCGGCCATCACCCGTCTGAATATCGCCTATATTGAATACAATCCTGATGACAGCGTGGCCGAGACGACCGTATTTGATACGAACGTGGTGGCGACCGATACGGTGATTGCTTTACCGAAATACGGTCGGACCTATACCTGGACTGTGGCGTCTGACCTGTCTCCTTACGACCCGAATACCAGGGTCAAGATACGCATCAGCGATGCCGGCGGCAATGCCGATGATGACGTATCTGATGCCTATTTTGAAATCAGGCCGCAGATAGTCATCAGCGCGCCCCAGACAAGCGATATCTGGTTAATATCAGATACCAAGTCCATCAGTTGGACCTGGAAAGGCCCGGCCACCACGCCGATAAAGGTGGAGTTGCAGAAAGACGGCGGTGTCTGGGAAGACCTTACGGCAGCGGTCGCTCCGGCTAATCCTCAGGCGTCTGTAGGCATAGTTAGCTGGTTGGTGCAGGACAAGATTTCTCCCAATATCAAGATTAGGGTAAGCAATGCCAATAACCCGACCAATGTCCAGAGCACCTCAGGGCAATTCACCATCCGCGGCGCGGTTAATAGTATTTCAGCGCCGGCAATTAACGAAAAGTGGGTGGTGAATGATAGTAAGAATATTGACTGGAATCAGTCAGGGACATTCCGGGTTTATATCCAGCATAGCAAGGATGATTTTGCGTCCGACATCAAGAACCTGACCGAGCTAACCGGAACGCCGGGCGCTAATTCATATTTCTGGGGTCCGATACCCAACCAGATAGATTATTACGGCCTGGGCAAGATTAGGGTTATTGATAAGAATAATTCAACGGTTTCTAAGACAATGGATAGCAATTTTAAGGTGCTGGGCGCCCTGCGGCTGGACCAGCCCAATGGCGGGACAACTTACGAGGTGGACCAGGATATTGCGGTCGGCTGGACCACGGTTTCAGGCAGCGGCACGACCATACCGAATATTGACCTGCATTATTCCATCAATGACGGCGGGGCTTATCCGGACCCGGCCCAGAAGATTGCCACCTATGCCAACCCGGGTGTTGATACCAAGACCTGGCGGGTACCGGACAAGATAGGCCAGACCGTTCGGGTGCGAGTCAGGGACAGCGCCTATCCGGCCGATGTGCTCGACCCGTCTGATGCCTCATTCAGAATCAAGGGCAAGATAACCAGCGTGGTTTCCCCGACCGCCGGCGCAGAAATAACAGTCGGCAGCCCGTTGACCGTTACCTGGAACTGCGTCGGGACATTCCCGGATGTCCAGTTCCAGTATTCCAGAAACAACGGAGTCAGTTGGACCGATATCACCAGTATCAGCACCAATGTCAGCGGGACCAATACCTTTGTCTGGAATATCCCGGCCGGCGAGTTGATTGATTCATCCGAGTGTTATATTAAGGTCAAGACCCTGGATACAGACTGGCAGGGCTTATCAAAAGATTCCGGCAAATTCACCATCAAGGGTAATGTGACAATTGCCACGCCGGTTGGGTCATCGGACTTCACCGTGGCCCAGACCAACCGGACTATCAGCGGCACCAAGTCAGCCGGTATCAGCAAGATAAAACTCCAGTGGCGCAAGGATGGAGGTTCATGGAATGACATTACCGAATTGACCGGCCTGGAGGGTTCAACTACCTGGAGTTATAATACCTGGACCATACCCGATGCCATTTCCGATAATGTGCAGGTCAAGGCCACAGATACCACAGATTTAGCGATAGGCAGCGCATCAGCCCCGGAAAGCGCCGGGTTCAAGGTCAGGGGCAAGATAGAGGCGGTGACCAATATCGCATCCGGCGAGTCATTAGCAGTTGGTTCTGCCAAGACGATTTCCTGGACATTTACCGGAACGGTTACACAGGCAAAACTGTATTATTCCACAGACAACTTTGCCACGATAACCAAGACCATAGCCACGGTTGATATGAGCGCGCCCAAGCAGGCTTACAGCCATCCGACCGCGGCCTCGGGTATACACGACTATCTCTGGACCGTGCCGGATGATATTTCATCTACCGTAAAGGTCAAGGTGGCGCCGACCCTGCCGGTATCGGAGGGATTCTCCGCCCCGGCGCTGTCCAACGAGTTTAAGATAGTCGGGCAATTCACCTCGGTCCAGTGGCCTCAGGCTGGTTTGACCTATGAAGTAGGCGATACCAGCAAGACAATCAGATGGCGCGTAATAGGCGGCTCTATGAAAAACGTCAAGATTACCTATAAGAAGACGCCCGCATCATCTGAAGTGACCATAGTTAACTCCACGCCGGCAACAGATACACCCTATTCCGGGAATGAATATAACGGTAAATATGACTGGACCCAGGGTGTGGCTGATGCGATTTCCGGTAATGTCCAAATCTTTATTTATGATGCGGATAACCTTGCGGTGTCTATACCATCGCCGTCATTTAAAATCCGCGGTAAACTGGCCGTGACCTATCCCAATACCGGGACAGAAAGATGGGAGGTCGGCCAGAATTATCCCATTACCTGGACATCAGTCGGTAGCGTGGAATTCGTCAAGATAGAGTATTCAGCGGATAACGGCAGTCTCTGGAATACCATTGACCCGGTATATGCCAATATCAGCGGGACGAATGTCTATAGTTCACCCTGGACGATTCCTAGCACGATTACTTCCCAGGCGCTGATTAAGGTAACGGACAGTTCGGCCTATACCAGCGACACGGATTTGATTTGTTCTGACCCGTCGGACAATAATTTCAAGGTGGTGGGTAAGCTGAGTTTCACCTCTGCCAACGCCAATTATGACGTGGGCGAGCAGATTAATTTCCAGTGGAACGCCACCGGGAGGATTAATTCGGTTAATATCTACTACTCAACCGATAACTTTGCCTCGGTGACCAATACCGTGGCTACCGGAATTACTTCTACCGCCGGTTCGAATAGCTATCTCTGGACTATTCCCAATAACTTCCCGGCCGGAGACCTGAATAAGGACCTGAGGTTCCGCGTGTTTGACGCCAACGTTGACCCGACGGTCCGGGTCTATACCGATACGGCGGCCACCTCCAGGATACACGGCAAGTTTACCGTGGATTATCCCAATCCCGGAGCTCCGGGCGGGGAAAGCTGGGTAGTGGGCGAAAACCGGCCGGTTACCTGGACCACGGTTGGGCTGGTTACCTCGGTTAATGTTCTTTATACCATAGACGGCTCCAATTACCTGACCTTTACCGGCGGGGCCGGCGTGGTCAATACTCCTAACGGCACCACCGGCATAAGCACTATCGTGCCTGATGCCATCAGCAATATCTTTAAGGTCCGGGTGGTGGCGGCCAATGATTCCTATGCCAAAGATGATTCCGATAGCGAATTCTACCTTAAGGGCAAGATAGATGTCCTGACCCCGACCGCCTCGACCAGATGGCAGGTGTCTGATAGCCAGGACATCATCTGGCGCGTCACCGGCAGTATCCCGAATGTCAAGATTACGTATGACACCAATAGCGGGGACGATGGCTACCTGAATGTGATATCCGCCTCAGCGCCGGCTACCTATACCCAGATAAGTACTTATCTCTGGGAAGGCAAATGCACCTGGAATATCCCCGATATCGCCGGTATTATCGGAGACAAGCTTAGGATAAAAATAAGCACCATTGATGGCAACTGGCAGAATCTGGCTTCAAACACGCTGGACTTCAAGGTCCGGGGCAAGATAGAGGTGGTGGCGCCGAACGGCGGCGAGACCTATCTGGTCTATAACAGCCCGAGACAGACCACACTCTATCCGATACAGTGGCGGGTCACCGGCACAGGTGTCACCAGCGTCCGGATTGGGGTGTCAGCTACCGGAACATATAATACCATATTAATTACCTCGACCAGCGGGACCGGGTTATATACCTATAACTGGCCGGTCTCGGATACCGTAACCACCGCGGGATTGGTTAAGATATGGGACAATAATTATCCGGGCGATACGCCGGAGCCGGTCAATGATTTGTCCAATGCCATATTCAATATCAAGAGCAAGCTGGAACTGACAGCGCCTATCACCACGACGGTCTGGGAGGTCGGGCAGCCGGGCCAGTTCACCTGGGAAAGCGCCGGTTCCATCGGCGATGTGGTCCTGGAATACAAAAAGGCGGACGGCAACTGGGAGAGTATCGTCACCACCACCAGCAATGCCCCGGGTTCATACAGTTATAGCTGGCCGTCCGTGGCCAATGTGATTACCACCACGGCTAAGGTCAGAATCAGGCCGGTCAATACGGTTTACGCGGACATCCAGGAATCCCCGGCATTCAGCATCAAGACGCGGCTGGCCGTGGACAAGCCGGACGGCAGTGTGGATTATCTGGTGTGTAATCCTCCGTATCAGGCGTCGACCTATCCCATCAGCTGGACCTACAGTGGGACAGTCAATCAGGTGCAGTTACAGTATAAATCCGGTGCCGGCGCCTGGACGCCGATTACCACCACCTCAGCCGGCTCCGCAGGTAAGGGTATCTATGACTGGCAGGTGCCGAATGCCATCAACGGCAGTGTCTACATCAAGGTGATAGATATGGACAGCGGGCATCCGGCGTCAGTGTCACCGGATTCATCAGAGTTCAAGATAAAGGGCAAGCTGATAGTCGATGCGCCGGCCACCGGGAATGAATGGACCTATCAGGAAAACCGGACCATTACCTGGACGGCCGTGGGTTCAACCGGCAATGTCAAGGTGGAGTATTCATTGACTGATGGAGCGACATGGGAGGCAACAACCATAAATGATTCCGCGGCCACGGTGTCAGGCACTAATAATACCACCTCATGGAGCATACCTGATGTGGTTTCATCCACCTGCCGGGTCAGGGTTTCAACCACCGACGGCTGGCAGAATGTATCGGCCATGAGCGGGAAATTCACGATAAAGGGCAAGCTGCAGCTGGTTTCGCACACCGGCAGCGAGGTACTCAAGGTGGGGGATTATCTGGTGGTAACCGGCACCAAATCGTTAGCGGTTAAGAAGATAAAAGTAGAGTTTGGCAATGACAGTGATGATTATCCCAATCAGACCTGGGAGACGCTGATAGACAATTATACGGTAGACACAGGCACGACTACCTGGAGTTTTAATAGCAGCGATGTGGCCTGGACTATTCCTGATAAGATATCGCCCAATACCACCACGCCATTAGCCAGGATACGGATAACCGACAAGACCGATTATCCGGCCATTGCCTTGCAGTCAACGGCTGATAACCTGAAGGTTATCGGCAAGGTCAGCCTGACCGTAGCCGGTTCTTCGCCCTGGTTGAACGACCTCTGGTATGTCGGGTCCAGCCAGTATATCACCTGGACCGCCACCGGCACGGTCTCGCCGGTAAATATCTATTACTCGCCTAACGGGATAACCTGGACGCAGATAGGCAGTAACATCGTCTCGGGCAGCGGTTCCCGGGCTTGGAACTGGGACCCGGTCCGGGATGAGGTGGTAGCCGGCTATACCGCCCGAATCAGGGTGACCGACGCCCGGGATGAGGCCATCTCAGGGACATCGCAGGCATTTAAGGTCAGGGGTCTACTGACCCTCAATGCTCCGTCGCCGGGTACGCCTGAAATATACCGGGTCGGGCAGACCAAGAATATCCAGTGGACATCAACTGCCGACTCCATATCATCGGTGGAATTGTATTATGTCAAAGAGGGGACGCCGGTCTTGATAACCACCACGGCATCAGTCAAGGGTTCAAGTAACAGTTATCCGTGGGTGATACCGAACGGCGGCATATCCGAGGATGTCAAGGTCAGGGTCATAGCCGTAATTGACAGCAATGTAAACTCAACCGGTAATGTTTTCTACATAAAGCCGGAGTTGAGTGTCACATCGCCGGGCGGTGCCAGCGGAGAGATTTACACCGTAGGCCAGGCCGTGCCGATAACCTGGACCTGCGTAGGGACACAGCCGGCTGCGGTTAATATATATTATGACAAGAGCGATGAGAATTGGGTGTTGTTATATTCAGGACATGCCAATGTCAGCGGGACCAATACGGCCTCGCCGGCCTGGACGATTACCGATAGTTCTCTGGCGCCGGCGGTCCGGATTCAGGTCAGGCATCCGAGCGACGCGGCGGTTTCAGCCACCTCCACTTATGCGTTTAAGGTCAAGGGTGATTTCACCAATATCAGGTTAGATCCGGCTCCGGGCGCTAATGGCGCCAGGGTCGGCCAGAGCTATGCCATAAAATGGGATAAGGTCGGGCCGGTTGCCAATGTCTATCTCAGGTATTCCAATGATGACTTTAATACGGTTGATAAACCGGTTACCACCGCGGCCATAGCCAATAGCGGTAGTTATTCCTGGACCATACCGGACGACATCGGGCTGAGTTGGAAGGTTCGGGTGATAGATGTCTCGGACAGCGCCGTGTCAAATACCATGGCGGCCGGATTCAAGATAAGGGGCAATTTCATTGTCAGCGACCCGTCCGGCGGCCAATATTGGAGGGTGGATGAGAGCCAACCGGTTACCTGGACCACCAACGGTAATATCTCTCTTGTCGCCATTGATTACAGCAGGGACGGTTCTGCCTGGATAGAGTTAATGACCAAGGATGACAACACGCCTAATGGCACCACCTCGGTTAATATTACCGTGCCTGATGCGATTACCCAGACATTCCAATTAAGGATACGCGACCGGAATGATTCTACGGTTTGGAATCCATCTAACACGCTTAACGTCAGAGGTAAGTTCCTGGTTACCCAGCCGCTGGGCACGGCCATCTGGAAGGTGGGCGAGAACAACGAGATAAAGTGGGAGACCACCGGCTCGGTCCAATCGGTTCGGCTGGATTATTCAGTCATCAGCGGCACGGATAACTATCCGTATGCAATAACGGATTCTACGCCGGCCACCAGTTCGCTCAAGGCAGGTAATGTCTATTACGGCAGTTATATGTGGAACAATCTGCCCAATATCGTGGGTGATTATGTCCGGGTCAGGGTCAAGACCATTGGTTCTGATTGGCAGAATATAGACGCCGAAAGCGCCAACTTCAAGGTCCGGGGCAAGCTGGCTGTGACCTATCCCAATGACAGCGGGATTACCCTGACGGTCGGCACCAAGATTACCGTTACCTGGAATACCATTGGCACCGTCAGTAACGTGGAATTGAGGTATTCCACGGACGGCGGCTCAACTTATCCGAACCTGATTGCCACCGGCATTGCCAATACCGGAAAATATCCGGATGATGGCAGCGGCTGGACGATTCCTAACAACATATCCAAGCAGTGCAAGATACGGGTGGAGTGTATGGACCATCCGGCCGACGACCCCAAGGTGGCCGGCATCAGCGCCAATAACTTCACTATTCGTGGTTTATTGAATGTCACCCAGCCGGCCTCGTCCGATATCTGGCCAGTCGGCCAGACCAAGACCATCATCTGGGATGTGACCGGTTCGGTCGGTAATGTCATAGTAGAATACCGCAAGGTAGATGGGACATGGGAAACCGGTGATACGATTGCCACGGTTGATTGCACCACGCCAACCCAATACAGCGTTAACTGGGTGGTGGATGATGCCATCTCAGCCACGGCCAAGGTGCGGGTCAGGCCGGTTCTTGACCGGGCAGATATCGCCGAATCACAGCCGTTTAAGATTATGGGATTTGTCCAGGTGACCAAGCCGAATACCATTGGCGAAATACTCCGGGTGGGCGATATCTATACCATTAAATGGGCTATCTCAGGCACGATGAATACGGTCAAATTGGAATGGTCAACCAATGGCATTGCCGGTCCCTGGAATTATATTGATACGGTTGGGGCCGGCCTAACCGGCGGCGAATACAACTGGCCGGTTTCTGATACCATTTCAGGTAATGTTTTAATCAGGGTAGCGGATAGCGCCATCCCTGAAGCCAATGACGACTCGCCCCAGGTGTTGATTAAGGGTAAACTCCGGCTTGATGCGCCAAAGGGCAATGAATCTTATCTGCCGATGATTATCGGAAATACATACGGCATTACCTGGACTGCCCAGGGTTCTATTGCCAATATTGTTATAGAATATACGAAGGATTACTCACCCACTGGCACAACAGTGTGGATAACTCCTCCCATTACCACTACTTATTCTAATCCGGGAAGTAATTGTTATTATTGGACACTGCCTCTTGATACAGAGACCACGAGCAACGCCCGTATCCGAGTCCGCAATATTGCCGATATGAGCGATATCTATTCTGAATTGATGAGCACCTCGTCATTCCGTATCAGGGGTAACCTGGAAGTAACCGAGCCCATCAGCGGAACGGTCTATGTGGTAAATGCGCCGCTTGACATCAAGTGGAATAAGAGCGTCGGCATTACCCAGGTTAAACTGGAATGGTATGACCCGATTAATTTACAGTGGAATACTATCGGCGCGCCGCCCATAGACGCCGGCGGCGGCAATACCTACGGTAGTTATGCCTGGAACGCCCCGGACTGCATCTCAGGCGATGTTAAAATCAGAATCTCCGACTGGGCAGATCCGACCACTATTGACGAGGGCGATAAATTCCGCATCAAAGGTAATCTTGTGGTTGGGGCGCCGAACGGCAACGAGCAGTGGACCGTCGGCACCACCAAGCAGATTACCTGGACTATGACCGGTTCTATCCAGAACGTCAATATCTATTATGATGTCACCAGCGCCTTTACCGCGCCGGTTAAGATTAATGCCTTGCCGGTTAACGCCTCGCTACTGAGTTATGACTGGGTGGTGACCAATGCTATTTCTGCCAATGTCTGGGTCAAGATTACCGATGCGGGTTATGAGACCGGCACCTATGATATCAGTAATAATCCGTTTATGATTAAGGGCGCCCTGGTACTGAATTCGCCGGTAGGCGGGGAAGAATGGATAGTCGGCGAGAAGAGATTCATTACCTGGACCGCCACCGGCACCATACCGTTCGTGGAATTGAAATACTCTATTGATGGCGGTTTGGATAATTATCCGTACGTAATTACTTCATCAGCTCCTTCCGGTTTAGGCACATACGGATATGAATGGACCATACCTCAGGTGAACTTAAGCGTGGCTAATCAGATGAAGGTCAGGGTGTTGGATGCCCGGCCGGCCTTTAGTTCTATCGTGTACAATCCGCCGTTGGATGATTTTAAGATCAAGGGTGATTTTACGGTCGGTTCGCCGGCCAACGGCGATATCCGCCTGGTCGGCATAGAAACACCCATTACCTGGACCTGGGTGGGTTATATACCCAATGTGAAACTGGAGTATTCAACCGATGCGGCGCACACTATTTGGAATACTATTATTACCTCAACCGCCAACAGCGGCTCGTATAACTGGCTCACCCCCGGCAATACCGGCGACCTGTCAGGCACGGTCCAGATTCGTGTCAGCAATGCCGCTGATTCCGATGTTAAGAAAACCTCAACCGGCGATTTCCGCATCCGGGATAGGTTTGATATTACCTATCCGGAAGGTTCAGCTACGCAGGTGGCCGAGCAGACCAACCAGCCAATCAGTTGGACTTCTGTCTCTCCGGCTGGCAAGTTAATCAATGTCCGGCTCCAGTGGTCACGGGATGATTTCTCCAGCGATATTAATGACATTATCGTTAGCACTGCTAACGATGGTTATCATCTCTGGACCATTCCGTCTAACATAAGTTCTGCGGTAAAGGTGCGGGTCTATAGCGTGGATGATCCGCCGATAGTCGGAGATGACGGCGCCTCGGCCAAGTCACAACCTGCCTTTAAGATAAAGGGTAATTTGGAGCTAACTAACCCGGCAGGCAATATTAACTGGTATGTCCAAGACCCGCAGACCATCCAGTGGAATACCTATGGATTGATTGAACAGGTCAAGGTGGAATACTCAATAGATGACGGTATCTCTTATCCTTATGTGATTACGGCGTCGCATCCGGCCGGAGTCGGCAGCGGTTCCTGTCCCTGGAGCGTCCAGGACCATTATACGGATAAGTTACGTATCAAGGTAACTGATGTTTCGTCATATACCACAGACCTTGACCTGAAGATTTATAACGAATCGCCGGCCTATACCACCACGGCGATGAATAAAATCAGGAGCAAGATTGACGCTGTAGGCGTTCCGGCTATAGCTATGATTGACAACTGGTATAATATCACCTGGACCAGGACCGGGTCAATCCCGACCGTCAAGATAGAATACTTCAAGGGCGCCACCGCTACCGAGATTACGCCTTCCACGGACGGCATGACCAATACCTATTCCTGGCAGGTGCCCAATGATATCTATTATGGCGCCTTTATCCGGGTGTCCGATACCCGGGACTACAATGTCAGGAAGGATTCGGCGTCATTTGATATCAAGGGTTCTATCACGGTCGGCTCGCCGGTTACCGGCACGGCCTGGGTAGCTCTTTCCACTCAGCCCATTACCTGGAGCTGGACCGGCGCCATCGGAGAGGTCCAGATTGAATATTCCACTGATGATTTTACCTTGGACGAAAATAGATTTACGATAACCACCTGCCCGAATACCGGCAGTTACGGCTGGTCCGTGCCGGATAGGATTGTCTATTCACCGACCCTCAAGGTTCGGGTCAGGAATACAGCCGACCTGTCCGTAGCCAGCAAATCCGGTGGTTTCAAGATTCGCGGCGCCTTCCCGACCATCATCTCGCCGGTCGGAACGGATATCTGGGAGGCCAGCAGCAGCCACACTATTTCCTGGACTACCACCGGGTCCATCAATAATGTTGATCTCTTATATAGCACCGATGACTTTGGCTCTGCGATTACGCCCATTAGTATAGGTTTGTTAAATACCGGCAGTTATTCATGGGGTGTGCCGAATATTGTCTCAAATAATGTCAAGATTCGTATCCGCGATACCAATGACCCGACCCTGGTTTACAAGGATATGGCCGACCCGTTTGATGTCGTTGCCCGAATCCAGGTGACCAAGCCGTTGCTTAATGATATTTATCGGACCGGCGAGCTATATCAGATAAAGTGGAGAATCTGGGGTCTGGTGCCCGATATCCAGATACAAATATCGACCGATGTGGCTCATACAACCTGGGATACCCTTTCGGGTATGCCGATAAGCAACACCTCATCATCTGACGGAAGTGTTGAGGGTGTCTATAACTGGACTGTTCCGATGAACAAGATGTCGGAGAATGTCCTGCTCAGGGTTCAGGACAGCCGTTATCCCACCCTGGTCTACGGCGAGTCCGCCGGATTCAAGATTAAAGGGTCTATTAAGATTACGGCGCCTATTCTTAATGACGAATATATCGTTTATAAGGCCGGGACTTACGAGACCAAGCATAATATCACCTGGGTGGTGTCAGGTACCGGCGTGGGCGATGTTAAACTTCAGTATTTCATGCCCGGCGAGTATCCGGCATCACCGACCGACATTACCACCTTTGCCGCCTCGCAGGGGACCAATAACTACCAGTGGCAGGTCCCGGATAGAATCGCCTCCGGCGTCCGGGTCAGGGTAATCCAGGCGAACGATGTTCTGACTGTTGATGATTCCCAGACCTTCTACATAAAAGGCAAGTTCTGGATGACCGAACTGCCCAAGACGCTTTATACGGTCGGTGAGGGTTTAACCATAAGTTGGACTTGGACCGGCGGTATCGCCAATGTCAAGATAGAATACTCCAAGGATAACTTTGTTGCTCACTTCGGGGAAATCCGTCCGTCAGAATCCAACAGCGGTTCGTATTCCTGGCAGGTGCCCAATGATATCACCACGGCCGAGATAGTAAAACTCAGGGTCTCATCGGCCGCCGATCCGAATACCAATGATACTACGGATACTCCGTTCAAGATCAAGGGCAGTTTCCCGGCGGTCTGGCCGACCGAATCCAACCTGACCGTATATAAGGGCGAGTCCAAGACCATCACCTGGACCACCAACGGCACCATGGACCTGGTAAAGTTGGAGTATTCCACCGATGGCGGAACTACCTGGATTTTACCTGAGATAATAAATAACCTCTCTAACGAGAATTTCTATGCCTGGACTGTGGCGGATGCTATTACCACCACAGCCAGGATTAAAGTCAGTTATGCTGAGGATACCACGCCTTCATCGCCGTTTGGTATTTCTCCTGTAAACTTCAAGATAATGGGTAAGGTTACGGTTGACCAACCCTCGCCGGTGACCCTGACCTGGGTGGTTGGCACGACTCCAAAGATACAGTGGACTACCACCGGAACAATACCAAGGGTTAAAATAGAATATTCAGAAGATGACTTCCAGTCGGATATAAACACGATTACAGAGATGGATTGTGGTCCTCAGGGGAATTATGAGTATAATTGGAATATTCCGATTACTCATACCCTCAGGGCGCATTCCAACTGGAAGGTCCGTATCTCTGATACCAGATATCCCAACGTGGTTAGTAAGTCAGTCAACGGTTTCAAACTCCGGGGCGACTTTGCCTGGCTCAATCCTTTGGGCAATGAGATATGGAGTGTGGGTGAGGATAGAACCATCTCCTGGACCACTACCGGTTTAATCAACAATGTCAAGGTGGAATACACTAGGGACAACTGGGTTAACACCTTTAATGTGCTTGGCGTCGATTCCACAATGCCAAATAATGTTAATGGGAACACCAATTACACCTGGTCTGTTCCTGATTTCATCACCAGTGATATCAGGGTGAAACTAAGAGTGTCTGACGGCAATGATCCGACGGTTTATAAGGTTTCCCCTGTGATATTGCCTAATACCGGGACATTAAAGATTCGTGGTATGTTATCCGTGACCGCGCCGGTTGCCGGAAACACCTGGATGTATAACACCAGCCGGCTTATTCGTTGGGATTCGCTGGGTTCTATCGCCGGTGTTAAGATTGAATACTCTAATGATAATGGCTTTAACTGGACTGAGGAGACAGTTACCACAAATACCAGCGGTTCTAACCTGTATTCCTGGTTAGTTCCGGATGTCATCGTGCCTGACTTCAGGTGCCTGGTCCGGGTAGTTGACATCAATGATACGGCCGTGTCTTCCACTTCAGGCGCCTTTAAGATACGCGGTGACTTTAGTATCAGCCAGCCCATCAGCACCACAATCGCCGCAGTCTATGATGCCGCTTATAATCCGACTCCTCTTAGTATTATCTGGAATCGCATTGGCTCTATCAATTATGCCGGGCTGTATTATTCTACAGATGGTTTTGCCGGTTTTACTCCGCCCACGCCCACGGCTAATACCGGGGTTATTACCACCAGCGCCGACGCTGCACTGGGCAACTATTCCTGGCGTGTACCTGATAAAATATCTTCCAACGTCAGGGTTCGTATCTATGACTCGGCTGATAATACCGTCTATAAGGAATCACAGACATTCAAGATTAAGGGTGATTTCATCATCAATTCACCCAAGGCCAGCTATGAGTGGCTGGTCTATGACGCGGTCAAGCATCCGATTACCTATCCGATTACCTGGAATACGGTTGGAACCATCTCCAGGGTAAATCTTGAATACTGGTCTACCTTGTTGGATAATTGGGCGCCTATTTACCCGGACTACAACAATACCGGCAGTTATAACTGGCAGGTTGAGAATGATATTTCTTATGACACCGAGGCATTTGATGTAAAAGTGCGTATAAGCCACATTGATGACCCAACATCCTATAAAAACTCAGAGGGCTTTAAGATACGTTCCAGAATTCAGGTGACTGACCCGATTACCAACACGGCCTGGATTGTGACCAAGCAATGCCCGATTACCTGGACCACCACCGGCACGGTTCCGCTGGTTCGGATTGACTACCTGAGCGCCATTACCGGCGGTTGGGTTAATATTGTAAATAACGAGCCCAATGACGGCGCTTATGACTGGACCGTTCCCAACGATATCACTCAGGATTTCTCCACCCAGGTTAGGGTCCTTGATACCAGGGACACCTCCATTATTTCCCCCACGTATTACTCCCAACTGTCGCCGGGATTTAAGATTAGGGGCGAATTCACGGTCCAGCAACCCAATAGCGGACTGGAGCAATGGGATGTCGGCACGAGTTATCCGATTACCTGGACCCAGTTGGGCACGATTCCCAATGTCAAGCTGGAATATACCCAGAACGGGCTCTGGACCGATACCTTGCCTATAATTGCCGCGCTCAGCAACACCGGCACCTATAACTGGACTATACCCAATAAGATTACCCCGGCCACCTCGACGGTCAAGGTCAGAATCTCCGATACCCGCGACTCCACGGTCTATGACGATTCCAACAACGGATTCAAGATTCGCGGCCGGTTCAATGTTACCTATCCTAATGCCTCGGGTATCCAACTGGATGTCGGCACGCCTTATACCATCACCTGGACCACGGACGGGACTGTGCCGGATGTCAAACTGGAATACTCCAAGGATAACTTTGCTTCGGATATCCATACGATTATTACCACAACGCCAAACGGCAATTCTTATGTCTGGACCGTGCCTAATGACATCACGCCGGCCACCTCCACGGTCCGGGTCAGGGTGGCTGATGTGCGCGACTACGACGCCAGGGACGATTCTAATAACCCCTTCAAGATTCGGGCCAAGTTCACCGTGGCCTCGCCCAATGCCACAGACACCTGGACCAGGGGCGAGACCAGGCCGATTTCCTGGACCAATACCGGCACTGTGCCTGATGTTAAAATTGAATACTCCACGGATAACTTCGCCTCGGCCATCACCACCATTATGCCGATTCTGGTTAACGGGACCGGCTCAGGCGCCGTCTATAACTGGACTGTGCCTGATGACATCACCTCGCCGAACTTTACGGTCAAGGTTCGTATTTCTGATACCCGCGACTATGAGGCCCGGGATGACTCGGACAACGCCATAAAGATAAAGGGTAACTTTATCGTGGGGTATCCCAACGGCGCTGAACAGCTGAAGGTGGGCCAGAATTGCACCATCACCTGGACCACTATCGGCACTATACCCACAGTCAGACTGGAATATTTCTATAACAGCACCTGGACCGCTATAGCCCCGTCTGTGGTCAACACCGGCTCATATACCTGGCCGGTGCCGGATAAGATAACCCTGCCGCCTTCGGACTACAGCGTTTTAATCAGGGTGTCCGATACCCGCGACCCGGACGTGACCCTGGATAGCTCGGACAACCCCTTTAAGATTAAGGCGGATATGGTTGTGGTTTATCCCAACGGCGATGAGAATCTGTTGGTTGGTACCGATGAGCCGATTACCTGGACCGTGGTCGGGACCGTGCCCAATGTCCGGCTGGAATACTCAATGGACGACTTCTTAGACCCGGCCAAGACCGTGACCATCACCACGCTGGCGAATATCAGCGGGACCAATACCTACACCTGGCGTGTGCCTGACGACATCTCGGCCGGTAAGATTACCAGGGTCAGGGTGGTGGATACCCGTGATGCGCCGGCCTATCCGCCGGCCTTGACCGGCTCTTGCGATACCTCCGACTCCGGCTTCAGGATTAAGGGCTGGTTTGATATCACCTCCCCGGCGCTTAATGACGCTTATATTGTGGGCCGCCAGCAACCCATCACCTGGACCACCTTCGGCACCATGCCCACGGTTAAACTGGAATATTCACTGGATAACTTCAGCAGTGTTATTACCACTATTGACCCGGCCATCCCGGGCATCACCGGGACCAATGTCTATTTATGGACCGTGCCCGATGACATTGTGGCGATAGCCGACGGCGTCAGGGTCAGGGTAACGACTGTAGTTCCCGATGACCCGGAGATTAACGATGTATCGCCTGGATTCAAGATTAAGGCCGATATCCGGGTTATCTCGCCGGACGGCGGCGAAAGATGGGTCACCAACCGGACCGAAACCATCTCCTGGGCCATTACCGGCACGGTGCAACTCGTCAATATATACGTCTCTACGGACAGTTTCGTCAGCAATATCTACGCCGTTGCTACCAACACGCCGAACACCGGTTCTTACTTATGGCAGATACCTGATTTCGGCGGCTTAGAGGACCAGAGCAAGGTCAGAATCTGCGATAGCCGCGATTTAGAGGTCTATGGCCAGAGCCCGGCGGTCTTTAGGATTGATTACTACTATATCACCTTTAATGTGTTGGATGCGGTGACTAATGAGCCGATGAAGACAATGACATATCAGGACCCGACTCGCAGTTTAACGATGTACCCGGTAAGCTCCGGTGTTTCCATCCCTTATGCTTATAGCACCAATCACAACTCCATATTTACCAAGATGGGATATCTGGATACCGGCGTGGACAATTGGGATGCCAATGCCGATAGGATATTCACCATTAAAATGGAGGGTTCGGTAGTCCATTCCTGGCAGATACCGGTTGATTTTAAGTATAATCCGGCCAACAATACCCTGGTTGCTACCTCCTGGTTTATGAGAGATGGTTTAATGATGCCGGTATACAGTCCGGAAGGCGACCGGCTCTTGACCAATCTGCGCCTTGATATCTATGATGAGACCGCGAACCTGGTCCAGGCGTTGGAATCAGATGCAGCCAGAGATGACGGGGTCTTTATCATCAACTGGGCCAATACCAATTTACAGGAAAACACCACCTACTGGGCCAAGGCGGAAATCACCTATTCAGGTTCGCCTTATCGTTCGGCCCTGACCTATAATATCAATATCCCGGCCAAACTGCAGGCCATCCAGCAGGCCACCGCCGGATTGGGTACCCAGATGACTGCCGTGGTCAGCAACACTGCCGCGACCAAGACCACTACCGACAGCATAAAGAGCGATACCGAGAACATCCGCAATTCGGTCCAGTCACTGGGCCTGGTCCCTGAAATGACCGAGAATCTGGCCAAGATCAGCGAGGACCTGTCCGGAAATGTCGGCGACATCAAAAAGATGGTCCGCGATGAAATAACCGGCCAGTTTAAGCGGGGCACCTTGAGCGAAATCATTACCCGCTATACCGTGGTTAAGTCAGGCGATACGGTGCCTATCAGGTACCGCGTCCTGGGCAAAGGGCTGACGCCGGTCATGGATGTATACAATAACAATAATAAACTGGTTAAAAGCGCATGGATGGCTGAGAAGATTACTACTTCGGATGATACCGAAGGCGGTATCTATGAAGCATTGCTTAAATTTGAGACCTCCTGGCTGACCGGCGAGTTTACGGTGATTTGTTCCGAATCGACCACCAAGGCCATGGATAGCATGGTGATTACGGTCATCACCACCTCGCTGGAAGAAATCGGCAGCGCCTCGAATTCCCTGATGGGCACGATTAATCAGAATAAAGACCTCAAACCCAAACTCGATTCAATAAACGGCCAGCTCAATTCTATTCTCGCTTCGGTCAGCACTATTCCCAAGTCAGCGGCCGAGGGCAAGATTGACTCCAATATGCTTAACCAGATTAACGGCGGGGTTGGCGATATCCTCAAGAAACTCAGGGACTTTGCCGGCTCACAGGGTTATAACTTCGATACCATCGTCCAGACCGTCACCACTGCCCAGGAAGGCAGCATCAAAGAGGTGCTCAATAAAATAGCGGCATTAGATGCGCTCCAGAGAGTCAGCAACCAGATACTGGAACGCACCGCCCAGAAGTATGTCATAGACGTCCATTATGAATGGGGCTCTATCAAGATAAAGATAATGGTGGCTAACAAGAGCGACGAGCCGCAGCAGATAGAGGTGATTTCATACCTGCCGCCGGAATTGAGGCCCGAAAATGTCCTGGAGAAGGGCGATTTTAAGGTCGAATATGACCCGGAAAAAGGCGTATGTTTTGCCGCGCTGCCGGTTTCTCCGACACTGGGCGCGAGAGAAATACGGACGTATGAAATCACCGTCGAAGACGTCTGGGTCATCCGTGAAGAGGGAGATGATGGACTCCAGAAGAGAGAACAGGACACCAGAACCTACTTTGAGAAACTGAAAAAGGGATCACCCGCCTATGCGCTCGGCAGTGGTTTGGTGGAGAAGATAGCGGATATACTAACTGATATTAGAGATCTGCAGGGCTCTAAAAATAAGATAACAGTAGAAAGATATATCTCTAACTATCACGATAACAAAGAGAAACTTATCAAGGTTGATAAATATATAGATGCCTTGAGGAAGCTGGTTTATCCGGAACTGGCTGAAAATGGGTCGCCATTCAGTCTGGCCGGCCTGGGCAAGCTGGGCGCCGGAAAGGGCATGCTGGGCGGCGGTGAATCAGACAAGACCCTGGGTATTACCGCCGAGAAATCCTGGCTGGTGATTCTGATAGTCCTGGCCTTCTTAGGTATACTCTCGGTGGTCTTCTTCTTCATCTGGCAGTCGCATCTCAAGAAGTCACGGGTCTCGCCCGAACTGACCAATATCAGTCCGGAATCGGTCCTGATGCCGGAGGTCGGGAAATCAGGGGAAGAGCGAAGGTAGGGGATTTACCCCCACACCAATACATTGGTATGGGGGTGTACTACTATGCCATATCCGCACCAATTTATTAAACTCACACCGGAAGAGAAAAAGAAGGTCTCGTTTTGGCTGGAACGTTATGCCCTAATCGGCCGGTATAACAAACGCCGGCGCCTCCAGATTCTTTATCTATCAGACCAGCAGATTGGGTTTAAGCGGATTGCCCAACGGCTTAAATACCATTACGATACCGTCAGATGGAACATCTACCTCTATAGAAAACAGGGGTTAAAACCTTTCATTCCGGAATAGCCATTCACACCTTCAGTAATTGATGCCCCTTATCTTTCAATGACTTAGGGCAAGATACCCCTATACCCCCCTGGATAGAGCCCCTCTCTGAGGGCGATAGAGGTCCTCTCTGAGGGCTATAGACCACCTCTGGCGAGGCGGGAGAGATTCTCTCTGAGGGCCATAGACCACCTCTGGCGAGGCGATAGATGTTATCTCTGGGGGCTCTACCTCACCACTGGCGAGGTGGTAGATGTTATCTCTGGGGGCTATACCTCACCTCTGGCGAGGCGATAGGGGTTATCTCTGGGGGCTATACCTCACCTCTGGCGAGGCGATAGGGGTTATCTCTGGGGGCTATACCTCACCACTGGTGAGGCGATAGAGGTTAGAGGGCGAGGCAATGCCACCTCTTATTTTTCTTGTATGGCTTATAGAGGAATGGTATATTCATCTATACTATGAGCGACAATAAATGTTCAGATCCGTTTTGTTCCCATCACCATTCCGAGATGCCGCCCCAAGGGCGGTTTAAGTGGATATTAAAGGAACTCCTGCATCACCTGCCTTTTTCCGTCCTCAGCGCCCTCGTCGGCATCGCCATTATCGCCGGCCTGACTATGGCGGGCAAGGTCCGGCATCTGGTCAATATTTTCCATCTCTTTCACCCGACCCATCTTCTCCTGAGCGCCGTTGCCACCACCGCTATGTTTAGGAGATTGTCAGCACGAAAATTATCTTCATTTTCCACGCTCCACGCTATACGCTACACGCTCTACGCCTCCTTTGTCGGGTTTACCGGCAGCGTGGTCCTGTGTTCCCTGAGCGATATTGTCCTGCCGTATCTGTGCGGCAACCTGTTCGGCGGCAATATGGCCTGGCACTTCTGCCTGGCCGAGCACTCGATGCTCGTCCTGCCCTTTGTATTTATCGGAATCCTGATTGGTTTCTGGAGCGGTGTCTATGTCCGCTATAGCACCTTTTTATCCCATTCCGGGCACGTCCTGGTCAGCACCATGGCTACGCTTCTTTATCTGGTTGCCTTTGGCATGTCTGACTGGCTGGCCAACTTCGGGATTGTGTTATTGATTACGGTATTCTCGGTGCTGATACCCTGTTGTCTGAGCGATATCGTGTATCCGATGCTGTTTATCAGGAGAAGGTAAGATAAGGAAATGAACTTATAGCGTTTGGTGTTATGCGCTTTGTGTCTTCATTAAGACGCTCTACGCTCTACGCTCTACGCTTAACGCACTATGTTATTTGCAGAATTTCTCAAACAGATAAAGTCCTGTTCGGCGGAGCCGCAGCGGAGTCCCGATTATTTCGGGGCTCAGACAGTGCCACCGCTTTATATCTTCACCGGCCCGGCCAAACAAGTGGCGGAACTCAAGGAAAAGGGACTGGGGATATTATCCCGGTTGCTAACTGGCGTTGAAGTGGGCGAGTCAGTCAGGCGCTTTGATACGGCTAATTTCAATGAGCCGGAGTTCTGGACCGAACTCTATGCCGTGCCTTTTCTCAACAAAAGCCGTCTGGTTCTGTTAAGCGCGGCCGACAAAACCGACTTTATCAATAAGATGGAAAAACCATTGTCTGATTACCTTTCCGGACAGACCTTCTTTACCCGGCTGGTGATATTCGCCGATAAATGCGCGGGGTTTTCGGCCCCCTTTAGCCGCCTTTTGGATAAGAAGGGTTGGATTATTGAATGCGAGCCGATTAGGGAAGAGAATCTGCCGGGCTGGATTGCCAGCCAGTTGAATATCTATAACAAGAAGATTTCATTGTCCGCGGCCGGATTGCTGGCGGAAAAGACCGGCAATGACCTGGCCCGGATAGACGCCGTCCTGAAAAAGCTGGTCCTTTTCCATAAGGATGACGGGATAATTTCTGCCGAATCAATACGTGATTTTGTTGACACCGAGAAGGACTTTGATATAAAGGAGTTGAGCAATGCCATTATTAACCGGCAGCCGGATCTGGCGCTTAAGGTCGCCAATCAACTGTTGAGGAAAGGGGAGTCGGTTAACAGGATTCTGGGGTTTTTGCGCGGGGCCTTTGCCTATAACGCCAGATACCGGAATAACAACGCCCTGCTGTTATCGCGCTATAATAAATTGTTAGCCGCCGACCTGGCCATAAAGACCGGCCGGCTCCCGGAAGACCTGGCCTTGCAGACACTGGTAGTGAAATTAAGCAGATAGTTATATGGTAGGTTTTTGTATTCATTGCGGAGCCAGCACGCCGAACGAATTCGTGGTTGTCAACGGCGAGACTCTGCCGAGTCCTTATGTCCGCTGTTCCTATTGCGGCAAGATGGCCGGTATCAGGGATAAGATGGAAGATGACCACATCTGGCTGGAAGTGCTGGAAAAAACAGGCGAAGTAGCCGTCAAGGACGGTAAAATCGCCTCATCCCAAATCGCATAGCAACGTTACTTCTTATAATCGGCTGGAGCGCAACGGCTTACCGGCTCTTATCACGTTCATAAGACCTTAGATGCGAGGTGAGAGCCGATTGGAATCATGCTTTGGCAATTCCCATTATTTCTGACGGGAAGTTATGTGCGGGGCTTGGCAGCGTATTGATTCAATGCCCTCGGGAATTTGGCAATCAATTCTGAAAGGCCCCGGGCTAATCTGGTGGTCGGCGACTTGAAGGCGCCGGCTAAATGAGCCAGTAATACCTCCCGGGAAGGCAACAGGGCCAGTTTCTTTACCTCTCCGACGCTAATGGCCTTGCCTTCGGCATAACCGCCTTTGATTTCCGGCAGCTTGTTCTTGGCGGTCCAGCTGACTAACCGCTTGGCCGTGCCGATACTGTCGACTTCGTTGGAATAAACCAGGGCAATCGGGACATTCATAAACGGGCTGAACCGGTCAAACTGGACGCCTTTCTTTGTGGCCACTTTCCTGAGCAGGGTGTTCTTTACCACATTGACATTTATTTTGCTTTCCTTGAGGAATGAGCGGAATTTGTTCAGCTCGCTGGCCTTCATGCCGCGGTAATCGACCAGGAAGCAATGGTCTATGGAATCGTACCGGCCTGACAATTCTTTTACTACTTTAGTCTTCAGTTTCTTGGACATAACTTTTTCCCCTATCTTTTTACCCGGATTATTTAATCTTTATTGCCAGTCCCGGTCCCATGGTTGATGATATCGTAATACTCCTGATAAAATCACCCTTAACGCCGGCCGGCCGGTGCGATTTAATATGTTCTACGGCCGTATTGATATTTACTTCTAAATCCGGGGGCGAAAAAGACACCTTGCCCACCGGCATATGGATATTACCGTCGGCATCGGTCCGGTATTCGGTTTTTCCCGCCTTGAATTCCTTCACGGCCACCTTGATTTCATCGGTGACGGTCCCGGTCTTGGGCGACGGCATCTTGCCGGCCGGGCCGAGCACTTTGCCGAGTTTGCTGACCTGTTTCATCAGGTTGGGCGGCGCGATGGCCACGTCAAAATCGGTCCAACCGCCTTCTATTTTCTTGATTAGTTCGTCAAGCCCGACTTCATCGGCTCCGGCCGCCCGGGCTTCCTCCGCCTCTTTGCCGGCCGCAAAGACTATAACCTTACGGGTCCTGCCGATGCCCTTGGGAAAACTCAACGAGCCGCGCATGGCCTGCTCGCTTTTCTTGGTATCAATGCCCAAACGGATAGCCACTTCCACGGTGGCGTCGAATTTCACCGGCGGCAGGGACTTTAAGGTGGTTACCGCTTCGGGTATGGTATAGAATTTCTTCTTGCCCTCTGTTTTCGGCTTGCCTGTTTCAGCGGTCGGGGCTTTGACCCCGGTCAGCTGGGCGGTTATTTTCTGGTATCGTTTACTTCTTTTCTTCATCTGCTACCTCAATTCCCATATTCCGGGCTGTGCCCTCTATTATTTTTACCGCCTTATCCAGGTCAGTGGTATTAAGGTCCTTGATTTTGGTCTTGGCAATCTCGCGGACCTGTTGTTTGCTTACCTTGCCGACCTTGACTTTATTCGGTTCGCCCGACCCCTGAGCCAACCCGGCCGCCTTTTTAAGCAGGACCGAGGCCGGCGGCGTCTTCATTATAAAATCAAAGGAACGGTCTTTGTATATTGTAATTACCACCGGGGTAACGATTCCCTGGTTGTTCTTGGTCAAGGCATTAAAGCGGGTGACAAATTCACCGATATTAACGCCGTGCTGTCCCAACGCCGGTCCGACCGGCGGGGCAGGGGTGGCTTGGCCACCCGGGCATTGTAACTTCACCACCGCTTTTACTTCTTTCGCCATAAGATTAATCCTTCCTTAAATACACAATACCAACCCGGTATTACCATCAAAGGTTTCCCACTATAATAATTTCTGTTACTGATGTAAAGAAATTACGGTATAAAACTGATATTCGGAGTTAATTTAAGGGTAAACGCCGCCAGTAATTTTGAGGTATTTTCCAGGTCGGATAACGCAATCACCTCTATCGGAGTGTGCATATAACGGTTCGGAACGCTGACCAGTCCGGCCGCCACGCCGCTTTTGTTCATCTGGATGGCGTTAGCGTCGGTTCCGGTGGCGCCCGGCGCGGCCTCAATCTGGCAGGAGATTTTATTGCTCTTGGCCGTATTGGTTAGTATCTCAAAAACCATCGGATTGATATTCGGCCCGCGCGAGATGACCGGTCCGGAGCCCAGTTTTATATCGCCGATTCTTTTGGGATTGGAATCCGGATGGTCCGTCGCGAAGGTAACGTCGATGGCAATGCCGACGTCCGGGCTGATGCCGTAGGCGCTGGTCCGGGCGCCCCGGATGCCGATTTCTTCCTGGACGGTCGAGACCCCGAAAACCGCGGCCTTCGGGCGCTGCCTGGAGATTAATCTTAATGTTTCAGCCACCACAAAGGCGCCCATCTTATCGTCAAAACCGCGGGCCACGATCAGGTCGTTCTTGAGATTCTCAAACCCGACCGCGAAGGTTATCGGATCGCCGATATCGATTATTTTCTCCACCTCGGCCTTATTCTTGGCGCCGATATCAAGCCAGAGAGAATAAATCTTGGGACTGCCGGCTGATTTGCGTTCCTCTTCCTCCATCAGGTGGATGGCTTTCTTGCCGACCACGCCCAAAACGGGGCCTTTCTTGGTATGGATGTGAAATCTCTGGCCCGGCAGGATGCCGGTGTCAATGCCGCCGATGGCGCCGAAATAGATGTAGCCTTTGTCGTCAATATAGCGCACCATCAGGCCGATTTCATCGCAATGCCCGCTGAACATCAGGCGCGGCTTGCCCTTGGGATTGATGACCGCGATGGCGTTGCCGTGCACGTCCTTCTTTATCTCGTCAACAAAGGGGCGGACGTATTTGCACCAGATTTCCTGGGTCGGTTGTTCGTAGCCGGACGGGCTCGGGGAATTAACCAGTTCCTTCAGGAAATTCAGCGATTTTGATTCCATAGGATAAACTCCTTCGGATGCTTAAATCGATTCAATCTGCCAGTAACCTAATTCCACTGAGGTCGGGCGGTTGAATACGATAATATTTACTTTTACCATTCCTTTTGAGGGGATAATCTCGTCCACTACGCCTTCAAAGGTCTCAAACGGCCCCTCTTTGATTTTGACGTTCTCGCCTTTCTTGAACTTGATTTTTATGTCCGCTTCCGCGCCGGAAGATGTCGTGGCGTCGCCGAGCAGGATTTGTTCTATTTCCGGCGCCTTTACCGGCGTGGGGTTACGGTCGCCCAGGAAATTTGTCACGCCCGGCGTTTCCTTGACGAATAGCCAGACCTGTTCGCTCATATCCGTTTCCACGAAGACGTAGCCGGGATATTTTTTACGCTCAACCACCTTTTTCTGCTTGCCCCTGAGTTCCGTTATTCGTTCCTTGGGCACCAGCACCTTGAAAATGGTAGATTCCATCCCTTTTGATTTAATCCGTTCTTCCAAGGCATTTCTGGTAAATTCTTCTTTATTTGTCGGTGTTATAACCACATACCAATTCTTAGCCACGGATGACCTCTTTCTTTGTATGGCGCCAGATGCGCCGTTATCAATGCACTATCTGTCGGGATAATTCCTCAACGATATGCTGTTTGCCCGGGACATAACTTATGTGCCGGGTTTATTGCAGATAGATCAGTTTCATAATTTGCGTGAGCAGCCTATCGACGATAAATATAAACATGCCGATCACGACGACCGAAACAATAACGGCAATCGAAGACCCCCAGTATTCATTCTTGGGAGGCCAGGAAACCTTCTTGAGTTCAAATTCGGTTTCAATCAGGAAATCAGCCGGTTTAGGGCCATTGATGACGAAACGGTTTATAATAATGACGACCAGAATAAACAATGTCACAGAGATAAGGGTTCCTATCGTAATATTCACCTCGAAAAACGGGATGGTATATAAGGCGTCACTGCCCATCAGTTGCTGGACGGTATAGCCCCAGAAGGTCTTTTGGGGCGGTATCGTGGTTATATTTTCAGGCGGGATATAATAGAAAAGCGAGACGCACCCGAACAGGGTAAAGAGGGTAGCCATGGCCCAGGTGACAAAGCGGATTATCAGGCCTTCTCTTTCTTTGTAAGTAATCAGTTTCATAATTTATATCAATCCGGGATATTATTCTCCGACCGTTTCCTGGCAGGGGGGAAACAGGTCTGGAGGGACTCGAACCCCCAACATACGGTTTTGGAAACCGTCGCTCTACCAATTGGAGCTACAGACCTATAGTAATCCAATTATTTCTTTTTCTCTTTATGGGGCGTATGAGCCCGGCAAATACGGCAGAATTTCTTCAACTCGAGCTTTGCCTGTTTCTTCGTATTCTTGCTGGTGCGGTAATACCGGTTGCCGCACTTGGTACACTCAAGAAAAATCCATTCCCTCATTTTATCAGCACCAATCTTTCCATGTTATAATGTAAACACTACCGCACAACGGCAATAATGGAACAAGATAATCGTATTTATGTGTGTGCATCAGTTCCGCTTAGGCATCTAATTGACCACAACATAACTTATTGCAGAATCTTGGTAACCACACCGGCGCCAACCGTCTTGCCGCCTTCACGGATGGCAAAACGCTGTTTCTCTTCCATTGCCACAGGCGTAATCAATTCCACGGTCAGGCGGCTATTGTCCCCGGGCATCACCATTTCCACGCCCTGGGGCAGTGTGACCGCGCCGGTGACATCGGTTGTCCTGAAGAAGAACTGGGGCCTGTAACCGGTGAAGAACGGCGTATGCCGGCCGCCTTCATCCTTGGACAGGATATAAACTTCGCCTTCAAACTTCACGTGCGGCGTGACTGTGCCCGGCGTACAAAGAACCATACCTCTTTCCAGTTCGTCTTTCTCCACGCCTCTTAAGAGCACGCCGACGTTGTCGCCGGTAATGCCTTCGTCCAGCAGCTTGTTGAACATTTCCACGCCGGTAACCACGCTCTTCTTGATTTCCTTGGTGAAACCGATGATGTCAACCGGGTCATTGACTTTAATCCGGCCTCTTTCAATACGGCCGGTGCCGACGGTGCCGCGGCCCTTGATGCTGAATACGTCTTCGATCTGCATCAGGAAAGGTTTATCTACCTCGCGAACCGGTTCCGGAATAAACTCATCAATGGCGTCCATCAATTTCCAGATAGAACCGCACCACTGGCATTCTCTCTTGGCGCACATGCATTCCAGCGCCTTTAAGGCCGCGCCTCTGATAATCGGGGTCTTGTCGCCCGGGAAATTATATTTGTTTAACAGGTCCCTGATCTCCACTTCCACGATATCAAGCAGTTCCGGGTCTTCAACCAAGTCTGTTTTCGACAGGAAGACCACCATGGCCGGAACCTGCACCTGGCGGGCCAGCAGAACGTGTTCGCGGGTCTGGGGCATCGGGCCGTCCACGCCGGAGACGACCAGGATAGCGCCATCCATCTGGGCGGCGCCGGTAATCATGTTCTTGATGTAGTCCGCATGGCCCGGGCAGTCGATATGGGCATAATGCCGCTTGGCTGTGGCATATTCCACGTGGGCGACCATAATGGTCAGAATCTTGGTTTCGCCTCTTTGCTCGCCGCCCTTGGCAATCTCCGCATATGACCGGGCGTTAGACAGCTTATGCTTGGCCAGAATGTTGGTTATCGTGCTGGTTAAAATGGTCTTCCCGTGGTCAATATGCCCGATAGTTCCCACGTTCAAGTGGGGTTTAGTCCTGTCAAATTTTTCCTTTGCCATAAATTGCTCCTTTTCTCTTTATTGTTTTCTTTCTTAGCTGTTGATGGGATTTGCACCCATGACCTCGTCCTTACCAAGGACGTGCTCTACTGGCTGAGCTACAACAGCACACTATTAGACGCCCGCATTTAGCCGGCAGGCAGTCTGGAATTTTTTATATTATTACAATATTGTTTCAACTGTCAAGGAAATAACGGATTTTTGTAAAATTATCTCGCCTGGTATTCCGCATCGGCGGGATAAGAAACTGCCCCTCTGGGGTTCCCCCGATGTCCATCGGGGCGGGGTCGAGGGATAACAACCATAGGTCTAACAGTTTCTAAGCGGGCGATGGGGTAGGTTTACCCTGATGGTTCCGATATAACATCGGAACCAGAAGGGGACCCACATTATCAGCGCTTTGCATCAACGACCCTTCGTGTTACTCAGGGTCTAACTGCCAGTAAGTCGCTTCGCTCAAACTGGCAGATAAGAGCGGGCGATGGGAATCGAACCCACATTACCAGCTTGGAAGGCTGGGACTTTACCATTAAGCTACGCCCGCATTATGGGCTGTTAACCAGCCCGTATCCGAATGGTTGCGTGATGGCGTTACAGCCTGTTATGCCCCGATGTCCATCGGGGCGTAAGCCGTAGTACTCCCGACAAATACTGTCGGGATATAAGAAATTCTAATCCCGACATTCGTCGGGAAAGAGTTTCTAATATGGGCAGGGAGGGATTCGAACCCCCGAAGGCATCGCCAACAGATTTACAGTCTGTCCCCTTTAACCACTTGGGTACCTGCCCCGTTAGAAGCCATGGCGCCTACGGCGTCAGATGGTCACCTTTGGCGACTTGCTTCTAACGGGGCCTGCCCAAGATTTCTTGCTGTGATGGTTCCAATTACAGCAAATATGTCCCGCCATTTAGCGGGATAACTGCCACTAACTCACTACGTTCCTAAGTGGCAGTAAAAAGCTAGCCGTGGGATTCGAACCCACAACCTCCGGTTTACAAAACCGGGGCTCTACCATTGAGCTAGGCTAGCCCAATAGAGCACCCGATGATAATAATTTCTGGTTCGCTTGTCCAATAATCTGTTATTTATTTTGGCTGATATACCGGAGTGTCATCTTCTCCGTGCAGAATCTCAAGTGCCAGAATGCGAGTAAGGCATATAACCGGGCGTTTCCCCTGAAACGCCGCGCCAGGCCGATAGTTAAAATCGTCAGGAGCAGATTCGCAATCAATCCCAAAACTATCCTGACCGGCTTTACCAGGCGTAAGAGCGCATAAGACAGGATATTATGGCGCTTACGGAAGAATTTATATAAGGAATTAAGGTATTCTATCTTGGCCGGTATCAGCACCAGTTTCTTGCTCTCGCCCTGCAAGTGCCGGACCGCGGCCTCTGGCAGGAAACAGGTCCGCCAGCCTTTTTGGCGCATCCGAAAGCACCAGTCGGTTTCCTCCAGGAATAAGAAGTAGTCCTCATCCAGCAGCCCGGTATCTGCTATGGCTTTTTGCCGGACCAGCATGGCCGCGCCGATTACGGATTCCACCTCGCGCGGCGCGGTATCGGCCTGCTTCTTGCTCGGGTATTTCTTCGGGAGGATAATCCTGAGCAATCCCTTGCCGAGCGTCTCGCTCAAGATAGACGGGAAATTATCAAATGAATTCTGGCGTGAGCCGTCCGGATTCAGGAGCTGGCCGGCGACTACGGCGCATTCGGGATGCGACTCCAGGAACCCGACGGTCTTTTTCAGGTAATCAGTTCCCAAAACCGCATCGCTGTTCAATATCAGGTGGTATTGGCTGTCTTTGGCTGAGCTCAGTCCCTGATTGACCGCTTTGGCAAATCCGTAATTCTGTTTGTTGCGGATGAGAATGACATCTCGGTAGGCCTGCTGGACCGCATCAGCGCTGCCGTCTGAAGAGCCGTTGTCAATCACCACCATCCGGCCATCCATCTCTCTGGCCTGCGACAGGGCCGCTCCGATGCATTTCAGGAGATGTTCCCTGGTGTTGTAATTGACTATGATGATAGAAACCGTCACGGAAATAAGTAATTCGGTAGACAGTAGTCAGTAGGGCAGTGGACAGCAGCCAGTTACTGTCTACTGTTTACTGCCTACTGTTCACGTCAGGGATTAATCTTCCAGGATGAATGTTACATTCATATGGACGCGGTATTCAACTATCTTGCCGTTTTCCACCTTGCAGTTCAGCTTGGTCAGTTCCAGGCCGGTGATGCCGCGCAGGGTCTTGTTGGCCCGTCTCAGGCCTTCCTGCATGGCTTCTTCAATGCCCTTGGCTGAAGATGACACGATTTGGGTTACTCTTGCTACTGCCATAATTTCCTCTCCTTTTCCTTATGGGGGCGTCAGCCCCGCACTTACTTTAATATTAGTAATGTCGTTTAATTAAGTTATCTGCAATCTTACCGATACGGGTATTTATACTCTAAAGTAAGTGCGGGGTCAATAAAATATTCAAATAATTATTGACCCGGCTGGAAACGCTTGCTATAGTTATTGGCAGATTACCGTTCTTGGGACAGCATCATTGAAAACTTAACAGAAAGGAAAATATTATGATTACCAATTACCAGTCCTTGGCCGAGGGTTTTGCCAAAAAGGTCCTGGGCGCCAATAAACCCATCCCGGGTTTTTACGACAGCGGACTGGAATACTTTAACTTTGACGCCTTATGGGATGACAATAAGGTTAAGGACAGTGTCATCACCGCCCTCAGGGATTTTATGGCCCGCGAGGTCGTCGACTTGAACAAGGTGACCAAGATTCTGGGCACGGATACGGTTACGGTGAACTATTCATTCGGCACGCTGCCCATTGTCAGCACGGTGGCCCATCTGCTCAAGAAGGACCTGGTGATCTGGAGCGAGCGGGGCGACCTGGCCCGGAATGCGCCCAAGGTATTCGGCAAAATATCCGCTAATGACGAAGTGCTGATTGTCCACGACCTGCTGCGCGAGACCGTCATTGCCAAGGCCATCCTGGATACCCTGGTGGCGGCTTCCAAATGCCGGATAAAAGGCGTGGTGGTTCTGGTGAATGCCGCAAACAAGAAGTCATTAAGCGAGATGGGTTACACTAAGATTGCCTATCCGGTGCCTATTTATTCTTTTGTTTGTCCGGCCTAAAAAATATTACCCAGCACCTGCCTTTTCGGACGGATGCTGGGTAAGTTATCCTTATTGTCAACGACTACTTTGTGGTTTTCTTATGGCCGCCATCCCAGGTATGGTTGAAATGGGTTTCCATCTTCTTCATGTTTTCTTCCATCAAATTCCAATACTGCTGTTGTCCCTGCTTTGCCCTGGTCATCCAATCAGCCATTAATTTCTGGCCCTCGTCTTGGGCCACCGAGCCCTGTTTCATCAGGGTGTCCAGTGTCTTCTCATACATGTCCCATGATGTCTTCATCACCTGCATAGTGGTGTTGGTGTAATCCTTGGCCAGATTAAGAACCGTTTGCGCCATTTTCTGTTGGTCAAACATCCTCGTTACTCCTTTCATACCTTCATTGAGGTAGTTAAGTATTTCTTCGGCCATTTTCTCATGGCCATAAAGCCCGTCCATTATTATCACCTCCCTCAGTGTGGACAAAATGTTCACATACTGATTATTATCTGTGCCCGAAGATTCCGAACGCTCCGATGCTAACGAACCCGAAGGGATCGCGTACTGCGAACGGAGCGCCCCTCATCCCCGCAGGGCATCAGGACGCAAAAACCAGTTAGCGCATTATATATTAAAACCCGGATTTGTCAAGTAGAAATCTGATATTTTTGGCAGATTGCCTACATTTATTTAGCGTTTCAGTATTTTCTCTATGGCCCGGCGGGCGGATGTTAACTTGCGCGCCGTGTCGGCTTCAATATTCAGCCGCAATAGAGGTTCGGTATTAGACGGCCTGAGGTTGAACCACCAATCATCATACTCGACGGTCACGCCGTCCAGATAATCTATCTTGCCGTCCGAGAATCTCTGTACCGCTTCAGCCATTTTTTCAGACTTGTCCGCCACGGTGAAATTTAGTTCCCCGGAATGGAAATATTTCCTGAGCGGCTTGATAATCTTGGAGACGGGCTTGCTGTTTCCGCTGATAAGATTGATGAGATGGACAAAGGTCAGCAGGGCCGAATCGGCAAAGTAGTTGTCCCGGTAATAATAATGGCCCGAGAGTTCTCCGCCAAAGGCGGCATTGTGCTGTCTCATCGTGGCCTTGATAAAGGCGTGCCCGACCCGCTCCCGGACCGGCCGGCCGCCCAGCCTGGCAATCTGTTCCTGGACCATCCGGCTGGAACGCAGGTCGTAGACGATATTCTCTTTTTTATGATTCTTGAGGATTTCCCCGGCAATCAGGATTGTCACCAGGTCATTGGGAATTCGTTGGGCATGCTCATCCAGGAATATCACCCGGTCGCCGTCGCCGTCAAAGGCCACGCCCAAGCCCGCCTTTGTTTTCCGGATAGCCAGCTTCAGGTCCCGGATATTTTCGTCCTCCATCGGATTGGGGTCGTGATTGGGGAACCGGCCGTCCGGTTCAAAGCATAGCGGAATAATTTCCAGGTTTGGTCGGCGGTTGAAAATCTCTTTAAATATCGGCCCGACGCTGCCGTTGGTAAAATCCACCGCTATCCTCAGCGGCCGGCGGCCGGTGTTGATAAATCGCCTGATGAATTTTATATAGTCCGGGACGATACTGAGGCTGTTTAAGGGGGGGAGGGTCTGGGTTTTAGGCGAAGCATATTGACCAGCCAGTTTCTCGATATCCTTTAATCCGGTGGTCTCGGACAGGGCCATGGCCTGTTCGCGGCATATCTTGAAACCGTTATATTCCGGCGGGTTATGCGAGGCGGTGACCATGACGCTGCCGTCGAATCTGTAGAACCCGCCGGCAAAATAGGACATGGGCGTGGTGACCACGCCGATATCGGTTACCTCGGCGCCGCCGGCCAAAAGTCCTTGGATGAGACTCCGGGACAGGGCGGGCGAGGAAATCCGGACATCCCGGCCCACAACTATCTTACACACCCCCTTTCCTCTCTTGATAGAGGGGAGTGAAACATGTTTCTTGAGGCGTTTGATAAATTGAGCTGTGGCCCATCCGATAGCCCGGGCCTGGGCTTCATCCAGTTCTTTGGGGTATTTGCCGCGGATATCGTAGGCCTTAAAGATGCTCATGCTATTTAATTGTGTATCTCTGCGAATGCGGCTGCCCGCCCCAGTGGAGTTTTTCCCGCAGGGTCTCGTAGAAACTGCGCTGGCCTGACCGGACCAGCCGGAAGGCAGCTCTTGATTTCTTAAGGGTTATCCGGTCGGACTGGTGCAGGTACATTGAGACCTGTCCGTCCACGGTCAGGATGATTTCATGCCCGCTGCCGTCCGCCAGCTGGAGCTCGACGGTCGAATCAGGCGGCAGGACCAGGGTCCTCATGCTTAAGGTATGGGCGCAGATCGGGGTGATGATAAGCGACTGCGTTTCGGGTGAGACCAGCGGGCCGCCGGCCGAGAGCGAATAGGCGGTCGAGCCGACCGGCGTTGAGATAATCACGCCATCGGCCCCGAAGACCGTAATCTCCTTACCGTCGATAAACAACCGGAAATAGACCATTCGGGAGATGCTGCCTCGGGTGACGACCACGTCATTGAGCGCGATAAACGGACCTTCCTTCTTGTTGCCCCGGTTTATCAGGCAGTCCAGCATCATTAATGACGAGGTCTTCAGCCGCCGGGTGATAATCTGGCTGAATGATTCCTTTAGTTCTTCCAGCGAATACTCGGCCAGGAATCCGAATTTGCCCAGGTTGACGCCGATGACCGGGATGGGGTTATTATGCAGCCGGCGGGCCGTGGACAGTATGGAGCCGTCGCCGCCCAGGACGATAATCAGGTCGGCCCGGGCCTTGCTTAAATCAAGCCGGTTGGTCAGGTCCACCGCCGCTATCTTCACCTGCTGTTTATTGAGCCAGGGCTGGAGTTCGTTTACGACGTTATTGATGTGTTCCTTCTTGCGGTCGCCGATCAGGATTACTCTTTTCATCGGCACTTTAGATACTAAAAACCTTGCCCGGGGTCAATATTTTCCTGTATAATTGCCTTTACCACAAAGGACACTAAGCGCACAAAGTAATAGTGGTTAATAAGGAATAACCCGGAGTAATTCTTTGTGGCCTTTGTGCTCTTTGTGGTAAGTATTCTTTATGAACTGGTTATTAGAAAAACTGCTCGGCATAGACAAAACCGTCTCGGCCAACGGTGACTGGCATATTGTCTGGCGTTCGGCGCCGGATGCCTGGCTGCTGTTCCTGATTATCATCCCGGCCGTGCTGCTCTTCACCTACCTTATCTATCGCAAGGAACGGACCACCACCACAACCCGGAGCAAGTTCTTCCTGTCCGCTCTGCGCTCGGCAATTATCCTGATAGTTCTGCTGATGCTCTTCCAGCCCGCGGCGGTGGTGGAAAAACCCATTACCCGGGAATCGACCTTGGCCGTGCTCATAGACGACTCGTTGAGCATGAATCTCAAGGACCGGTATTCGGTTGATGCCGAGGTCCGCCAGCTGATGCGCTTAACCAGCGGCATTTCAGCCACCACCGCAACCTCGCTCAGGGAAATGGGGCGCATTGAAATTGTTAACGCCATCCTGTCCAATCAGAAAATCGGCATCATCGCCAAACTGCAGGACAAGTCCAAACTGAAACTCTACACATTTTCGGCCGGGCTTAAGCCGCTGGCCAACGGCTCAGGTGATTTAAAGGTGAGTGCCACTGGCGACGGAACCGCGCTCGGCAATGCCTTGGGTGATTTGGTCAATGATTTGGGCGGCCACGCCCTGGGCGGCGTAGTTCTGATTTCGGACGGCCAGAATAATCTGGGCCGGGAACCGATTGAGGCCGTCAATTCATTAAAGCAATCCGGCCGGGCATTCCCGATATACACGGTCCTGGCCGGCACGGCCGATAAGCACAAGGATATCGAGCTGTCCGAACTGTCCGCGCCCCAGGTCGGCTTGGTCCTGAATGACGTGGCGTTCAACTTTACCATCAAAGGCATTGGCCTGGCGGAAAACCAGAACATCAAGATTACACTGTCCGAACGCAAGGCCGGTGAAACCCAATCTAATATAGTCGCCGAAGAGACCGTTAAATTAGTATCGCCTGACCGATTCCCTATGAGTATTAAGTATAAACCGTCGAGGGTCGGCGATTATATCTATGAAATCAGGACGCCGCTGCTGGACGGAGAAACCATAGAAGAGAACAACTTTCTGGAGCACTATCTCAAGGTGGTGGACAACACCATCCGGGTGCTGTATGTCGATACCTATCCGCGCTGGGAATACCGCCGTCTCAAAAATGCCCTGATTCGGGACCGGACCGCCAAGGCCTCGATGTTCCTGGTCTCGGCAGACCCTGATTTCCCGCAGGATTCGTCAAACGGCGTCACGCCGCTGGCGGAATTCCCGACCGAGCCCAAAGACCTGTTCAATTACGACGTGATTATCTGGGGCGACGTCAATCCCGAATACCTGGTCAGCGGCCACACCACCGATGACAAACTCCTGGCCAATGTCAGGCGCTTTGTGGAGGAGATGGGCGGGGGCCTGGCCTTTATCTGCGGCGAGCGGTTCAATCCCAATAGTTTCCGCAAGACCGCCTTTGCGGACCTGATGCCATTGATAATGGAAGACAGCGATTATATGACCCAGGGCAGGTTCAGCGGTAATATCACCGAGTCATTCCGGCTTAAACTGACGCCGGAAGGACTGGCTGACCCGATAATTCGCCTGGAAGATAATCCGGCTGATAACAACCGGCTCTGGGAGACCATGCCCGGATTTTACTGGTATCACCCGTTCAAGAAGGCCAAACCGGCCGCCCGGGTTTTGGCTACCCATCCGATGGTGGCGAGTAAATCCGGCTTGAGGCCGATAATGGCCACCCAGTATTACGGCGCGGGCCGGGTATTCTTAAGCGCCACGGACGAGACCTGGCGCTGGTGCTCGGTTATGCCCATCGGGAAACAGGCCAATAACGAAAAATACTTCTACGGATTCTGGAGCAATGTCCTGCGTTTCCTGCGGGGCGGGCGGCTGCTCGGTTCAAGGCGGGTCCAACTCAGCACGGACAGGCCCGGCTATGCCCCGGGCGAGCAGGTCAAAATCACGGCTAAATTATACGACCCGGAATTCAAACCGCTCAAACAGCCGTCGTATACGGTTTCACTTTCTGTTATTCCTGCGAAAGCAGGAATCCAGGAGTCAACATCAGAACAAGCGGTCACCCTCAACGCCATCCCGGACAAAGAAGGGCAGTATGAAGGCGTGTTCACGCCGGCCAGTCCCGGGTTTTATAAGATAGTCCCATCTTCACTTCCTCTCCCCAGGGGGGAGAGGGTAGGTGAGGGGGAAACTGGCGAGGTGGTATTCTCGGTTCATTACGCCCGGCGGGAATATGAAAAACCACTGCCCAATCCGGAACTGCTCCAGAATATTGCCAAGGCCACGGACGGGGCCTTCCTGAAACTTACCGAGATAGGCCAACTGCCGGCTATTGTTAAGCCCATCAGCGATGTTATCTACAGCGAGACCAAGGAAGACGACATCTGGGACAAACCCTTTATCTTTATCTTATTCCTATTGATAATCTCCGTAGAATGGATAATTCGTAAGTTAGTGGGGCTGATTTAGAGCCAGTTAGGAGCAAAGCGACTTTACTGGCTCTTATCCCGTAGTGAAACGGAGGGGCAAACTGTTTATATTCATATTATTCCTGCTCATCATCTCGGCGGAGTGGGTAATAAGGAAGCTGGTGGGGCTGATATAAGCCACAGATTACACAGATTGTACGGATGCGAGTAATAAATTAATGGAAATAGAGATTGTTAATAATTCAAGCCATAGATTTGTCGATGGGATAGCCAATAAAATAAGTAAATGCTTTAATACCCATCCGTTTATAAATAATACTTTTGCACTTCCGGAGCGCATTAAAATCGTGCTGTCAATAGTGTCAATAGAAGATTGTCGTAAAACTGGTATAGATCATAGTAGTTATCTAAAAACGGGAATAGTTGAGATTATATTTAACGAAATAAACTTGTATTTAGAGGAGGACTTGCATTTGCCAGCAGGTAACGTAAAATCATTTAATAACAATCAAGTAAATCCAGATATGGATAAAATAATTTATCACGAATTAGGTCATTTTATAGATGCAAGATTAAATCCCGCATTTGGATATGATGATAATTTACGTCCGAAAGAAGACAGGATTAAATGGATTCATTATGATATTTGGAATGGTTATATCGATGGACGTTTAGGCCTTATTGCGCCATCTTCTTTAGAAGAACGCCAAAAAGATGCTGAAAAGATGAATAGAATAGAACCATGCTATATAACGCGAGCATGGAATGGTGAATTTGCTACTTATGAAAGTATTACTAAAACAGCGCAAGAAATTAATGCAAGTAAGTGGATGGTTCCTGGGATATAATGCTGAATTACCTTAGTGTCTTAGTGCTTCTGTGGTGAATATGATTATATATGAAAGACAAACCTGATAATTTATCTCCGCACTCTGAGAAATTTGATAAGCGCGAAGTCCGGGAAATACCGCTGGATTGCATCATCACCAACCGCTACCAGCCCCGGAGTACCGTGACACCTACCAGGCCATTTACCCCTCTAAATATCTGATTTTTCCAATGCTTTTTTGCGAAAACAGCCTAATTTAGGCTAAAAGTGACAATTTTTGTCACAAAACAGGGGGAGGGGGGATTCCCCATACTACCCCCCTATACCCCCCTACCCTCTACCCCCTCCAGGCTAGACTGCAGATTACAGGTGGCTTGACTGCTATTTACAGGCGGTTAGACTGTAGATTACAGGCGGTTAAACTGCTGTTTACAGGCGGTTAGACTGTAGATTACAGGCGGTTAAACTGTTATTTACAGGCGGTTAGACTGTAGATTACACTCGGCTCGACTGCTATTTACAGGCGGCCGGACTGTAGATTACACTCGGCTAAACTGCTATTTACAGGCGATTAGACTGTAGATTACACTGGACTATCCTGCTATCTACACCGAATTACCCGTATATCCACATCAAACTTTTTAAGTCGAAATCTTACCATCAAAAAAAAATATCAAGATTTTTTTATTTCCTTTAACTCATTTATATGTAGGGCTTGTAAAATCCGGGCCTGAAAGCCACCGCTGGAGATAAGTCGAAAACGCCGTCTTTCATCCCCTTATAAGGTCGGGATTAGTTCGCTCTCGCGGTCACTGCGGTGTTCTTAGTACTCTTCGTGTACTTTGTGGTAGAAACTTATTTTCCTGTTTTCCACCTTCTATGCATCCAAATCCACTGGTCCGGATATTGGCGGATATACCTTTCCAGGACATTGGTATAGGCCTGGGTGTTATAGCGGATGGTTTCTTCCTGGGTATCCTTTTCCACAAATGGTATGGCCGGTTCAACAAAGACCTTATGCGTGCCGTCGGGCTGTCTTATAATGAAGGAGGGCACGACCGGGGCATCATAGCGCTGGGCTAATACCGCCAGTCCGGGCGTGGTCCAGCATGGCCTACCGAAGAAGTCAACCAGTATCCCATCACTCTTGTGGGTGTGCTGGTCCAGGATAAAGCCCATTATCTCGTTGCGTTTCAGGGCGTTGATAATCTCCTTGATTGACCCCTCGCGGTAGAGCTGGACGATATTCTTTTCGGCCCGCGAGGCCAGCCAGAACCGGTTCAGGAATTCTATCCTGAGATGCTTGGTAATCAGGTTGACCTTGTAGCCCTTTAAGGAATAGCCCGAGGCGACCAAATCCCAGTTGCCGATATGCGCGGTCAGGACGAATGCGCCTTTGTTAAGTTTCAGGGCGTTGTCCAGATGCTCTAATCCGGACCATTTGATGTAGGTATCCATATTGTCTTTGGTCAGGGCCGGCAGGCGCAGGAATTCTATGGCGTTCCGGCCCATGTGACGGGCCATGGAGCGGGCAATGAGGGCGGGGGAATATCGTAGAGCGTGGAGCGTAGAGCGTGGAGCGTGGAGCGTTGCGAACGCCTGGCGCAGATTGTCCAGGGTAATCCGGCGCCGGGATGGGAAGAGGTAATGGAACAGCAGGCCCAGCACCTCGCCGCTCTTCAGGGCCAATGACAGGGGCAGCAGCCGGGCGAACAGTGAGAGCAGTTTTAGTAATAGCATAATAAGTATAAACAACAGGATTTAACTGATTTAACCGATTACTTTTGTTTCGCCTTTTCGATCTCCTCATCCGATACGCCGAGTTGTTTTAGGGTTTTTTCTGCGGCCTGGCGGACCCATTGGTCACAATCAATAAGAAGTTCTTTTAAGCAGAAGATTGATTCCTTATCCTTAAGTTCACCAGTTGCATAAACTGCGGCTCGGCGTATCCATTCATCATCATTTTGGAGGAATTTCCTTATTTGAGGGATTGATTCATTGTCATGCAGTTTACCAAGTGCGGATATATATATTGGCGTTACAAGTCTATCTGCTTGGCTATTATTTAGCATCTTGCGTATCTCTGGGATAGATTCCTTGTCGTCTAATTCAGCCAAGGCGCTAATGGCTGAGTATCTTACCCAACTGTTTGTATCTGCAAGCATCTTGCGGATGCTCGGAATGGATTCCTTATCGTCTAATACTCCAAGGGCATGAGCCGCAGACTCACGCACCATGTGATCCGCTGTGTCGTAAAGTAATTTTCGTATTTCAGGGATAGATTCCTTGTCGGCAAATTTACCGAGTATAGAAGCAGTAGACATACGATTTGTAGGAACTTCATCGCTTAGCAGTTTCCGTAAATAGGGGGCGTATTCTTTAGCGTTCAACTCTTCAATAGCCATAAGAACAGCCCACCTGGTATCGGGGTCTTTATCGGCCACAAGTTTTTCTATCTCCGGAATTGCTTCCTGGCCCATCAGTTTTATTGTTGATTCAATGGCAAATTGGCGTATACCGAAATTTTCAGATTTATAGAGTTCTTTTATTTGGGGCAGTGATTCCTTGTCTTTTAGAATAACCAGAGTATCTATTGCCGTATAAATCAAATCCTTTTCCTGAAGCATTTTGCGTATTTCAGGTATGGATTCCTTGTCGTCTAATTTCGCCAGCGCCCAAGCTGCGGTGCAACGCGTTTCTTTTCTAATAAGCGCCTTGCGTATTTCCGGGATAGATTCTTTATTCTTAAGTTCTGAAAGGGACCTAATCGCTTCGCAGCGGACCTTTAGATCTTTATCTTTGAGAAGTCCTCGAATCTGCGGGACAGACGCGCTGTCTTTTAGTTTTGTGACAAAATAAAGGGATTCTAAACGCACTTTTGGGTCTTCGTCATCCAGGAACTTACGTATTTCGGGTAATGATTCGGTATCATTTGCCAGGCGTAAAAGGTCGATAGCTTCAGAGCGCGTCTCCTTATTGTCCAGCCATTTCCGTATTCTTGGAAGAATGTCTTTATTGCCGTCCAGTACGCTAAAATAAAAATATTGCGAAAGATACGGCACCATATCGTTATTTTGCCTTTGCGGAGGATGTGATATAATGAGTATTGAGCTAATCACGGCGCAGGCGATGCCGATGACAACTAAAATAGTTCTGTTCATAAGGTAACCCCTCCGCTTCGCTACGGGATAAGGGGCTCTAATTCACTTCGTTCAAAGAGCCCCTAAAAGTCACGAGACGAGAAGGTCGGTATCTGTTTTGACCTAATATTTACGATAAACCCTAAAGCGATAAAGGTCGAGGTCAGCGACGAACCGCCATAGGATAATAACGGCAGGGTAATGCCGGTTATTGGCGCGAGACCTATGGTCATGCTGACATTGACCAGCACCTGGGTGATTAAATAAGCCGTGATGCCGACGATAATCAGCCGGCCGTAGGGCTCCCGGGTGGTGCCGGCAAAGAACAATGCCGAGGCAAAGAGCATAAAATAGAGGAGCAGGACGATAGTGGCTCCGACAAATCCCCATTTCTCGGCAATGATGGTGAAGATGAAGTCGGTATGCCGGGCCGGGACAAAGACGGACGGCGCCTCGCCCTCATCGCCCCAGCTGGCGCCGACCAGCCCGCCGGTGCCGACCGCAATACGCGACTGGAGCAGGTGATAGCCGTCCGCGGTCGGGGATTTGGATGGGTTCAGGAACACCTGGACCCGTGATTTCTGGTAGTCCTTCATCAGGAAGAAATAGGCGAACGGGACAAACATCATGCCGATTAAAACGGTGATGAGCAGGTATTTTACCCGTGCCCCGGCCACATAGACCATGACGAACAGGATGGGCAGGAAGACAAAGGCCGTGCCCAGGTCGGGCTGGACCAGTATCAGCATCATGGGCGCCAGGGCCAGGACAAAGGGAATGAACATGCCGGTCAGCCGGGCCACATTGGTTTTGTGCATCAGGTATTGGGCCAAGACCAGGACGGTGATGATTTTCATGTATTCCGAGGGCTGGAATGCGAACGGGCCCATGTGGATCCAGCGCTTGGAGCCGTAAACGGCGATGCCCAGGCCCATGATTCCGATTATCATAATCAGCAGGATGATGTAAAATACGTAAGAGTAGGTGCGGAAGTTGTAATAATTCGATTTCAGAATCAGGATGAAGAGCAGCAGGCCGAGCAGGGCAAAGAGCAGTTGCTTAATCGGCTGGTAGGAAAGCAGTTGGGACAGGGTGGTCCGGGACAGGATTGACCCGGTTTCGAACAGTCCGCTGGGCTTGCCTGAGACGCTGCCGATGGCCACAATGCCGATGAGCGTCAGGAGCGCCATCGGGATGATGATGAGATATACCTCGGATGTTAATCGGGTTTTCATAATAATGCTTCACCACAAAGGGCACAAAGACCACAAAGAAGTATGCCTGGGCCTTATTATGCTCTGTGGAAAGAAAATAATATACTGAAAATAGGGGAGTGTGTCAAAAGATAAGTAAAATGATTAGTTGTCGTAAAGAGAAGTGGAAAGAGTTGTTCCTTTGTGTTCTTTTGGCGCCATAAGGGCGCCATGGCGCTTCGGCGCCAGTGGCGATATTTATTTGGGCGGTTCGATTATCTTGCGCACTGCCTCGATCAGGCTGGATGCCACCTTGAAGACAATCACGTCATCGGCGAATCTGGCGTAATAGTGGTCCTCGGCCTTTTTGCCGATATGGACGGTCTTGCCTGAGAATTCCTTATCCTTGTCGGACCAGACCAGGGTGACGCTGGCCTCGGGCTTGTCCAAGCCATAGGCAGTCAGGTCGGGTGAGAAATTCAGGTCAGCCACAAATTCCGATGCGCTCATGTGGCAGAATTCCAGCATCAGGGTATTGAGCTCCGATGCCTGTTCCATTGTCTTCTGCTCCGGGGCAATCATGGTCCAATTCTGCGGTTGGGTCTGTTCGTAGGTCGAGGCGTGCTTGCCAATGCTGATGGAGATCTTCTTGACCTTGTCTGAATTGACATCCATGAGCGATTTTCGGCGGAACAGGGTTGAGCCCTGTTTCAGGTATTCATAAATGGAATTGCTCAGCGCCACGACCCGCGGGCTGTCCGGTTTCTTGAGATACGTATAGGGCAGTCCCTGGGCCACGCCGAGTAAGGTCCGGTTTTCCCCGGTCATTGAGGCGAATCCCAGGATAATCTCAATGCCGGCGAACGGCTCGGCCAGGGCAAAGGCCGACAAGTCGGTTGCCGTGTCAGCCGTGAATTGCTCTATCTGGTAATTGTTCAGCTTGTCTATGAAACTGTCCACATCAGCCGGCGCCTGGCCGGTGGTCGTTATGGCCGGATACACGAACTGCCATTTCTTGTCGCCGGTATTCTTGTCCATGTTGACTACGGTGGTTTGGCTGGATTTTATTTCTATCCGGTTGATATCCGAGGCAGTCAGGTTGAATACCTTCTTATTGCGCAGCGTCTCCAGCGGCAGGTTGATGGCGTCATAGGCGCTTTTTTCGATGGTGAAAATCGTCTGGGTGCCTAACTTGGCGGCGACGAACCGGTCCTTTTCCCGCTCCCGGCCGACCAGCAGGGTTTCTGATTTATTGGGGTCTTTGGGGTCAGGCACGACTAATCTCAGTGCCGGCTTGTCCAACCCGTAGGCCGTTAAATCGGTTTCGTTATCAGCCACAAAGGCGGCGATTGAGAGTGTGCCCAGCTGGGTCAGGATGTCGCGGACCTTGTTCTGGTCGGCCTGGTCCGCCACCGGCTGGGTTATCTGCCATTCGTTTCCGGATTTCTGTAATTCCACGGTTGCTTCCGGGCGGATAAACCTGAGGCTGGCCATATCATAGGTGCTGGCATCAAATATCCGCTTGTGCCGGAAATCCGCCACCGGTTTGTTAATCAGTTCGGCGAATGAGTGGGGGACCACGTAGATGCTTTTATCGCCTTCGATTGAGGCATAGACGCCGACATTCAGGGGCGTGGCGACGCCTAATTTGACCAGGTAATTCTTGGCCTTGGTTGTGAAGGAAATGGTGATTATCGGATAATCCAGGCCGTAGGGTTCCAATTTGGCGGTTTCTTTGAGCGTGTCCTTCTTTTCCAGTCCGGCTAATTGCCCGGCAATATTATCCAGCACCGACCGGTCCGCCCGGGTGTTTACCGGCTGGGTCATGAGCCATTCCTTATCAGTCGTTTTGGTGCAGATAATGGCTATCCGGGTCGGGGTAGTCGGGGTCAGGGCGTTCATTAGGGTTAACTGCGCGGCATTGGGCGCATTGATTTCTATATTTGAGATGTCATCCGCTTTCAGGAACCCGAATATCTTTTTGCTGGCGGCTTCCCGTTCGTCCGTAGTGGATATTGTTTTATCAATAAAGAATATGTATCCGGCGATTAAAATGGCGATGATAAGAAGAATGTAAGTGGTTTTGGTTTTCATGGTTACACAGATTACACTGATTTCCGCAGATTACACAGAGAATATTAATCTGTGAAATCTGTGGCTTTATTTCCTTCTGATAAGCCACATGGCGATGCCGAAGGCCGCGCCGATAGCCGGGACCATTAATAAACTAAACCAGAACAGGAAGGCCAGCCGGCCCGGGGTTAGTTTAACGCTCCGGTCTTCAACCTTTTTGGGCTCAATAGTGATAAATACCTCTTGTCCGGTCAGCCATTTGACGGAGTTAAGAGCCAGGTCCACCCGGCCAAAGCCCATTATGGGATTGCTGCCGTCAATCAGTTTGTTTTGGATCATACCAGAATTGCCGATGACTACCAGCCGGGTTTCCTTGTCGGTCTCTTTTTTGGTCACGGCCACGCCCAGGCTGATGGGGCCTCTGCGGTCTGAATCCTTATTAAACGCTGGTTGCTTGCCTTTAGCCAGGTCTTCTATATTGGTCTCCAGCCAGGAGTTGCCGGATGATTTCAGCAGGTCTGTGGCGATAGTCGGCGAGATGGATTCCACGGCCCGGGCGCCGGGCAGGATGGATGCCTCGCCTCTCATCTTGTTGGTAATCGGATGATTGCCGTAGGTCTCGGCCGCAATGCAGGAAATATCCTTCATACCCAGAATCACGGCGCACTTTTCAGCGTCAAGCACAATGCCGTCCGATATCCTGACGTTCCACTCAGCCAGTAATTCAGTCAGGCCGGTATCAGCCAGTGGGTCAACGGTGATTAAGGCCCGGCCGCCGTTTTTGAGGTAGTTGCTTATCAGGTTACGCTCCGGCGCGGAAACCGGGGCCTTCGGACCCAGGATAATCAAGGCGCTGCAATTCCGTGGTATCTCGGTTGTTTCCAGGAGATTGAGTTTCTTGGTTTCGATATTTTCCTCCTGGAGATAACGTTGGACAAAGGTGCTAAAGCCCTCGGGCGACTGGTTAGCGATATCGCCTTCGTTATGGCCCATGGTGAAATAAACGGTTATTTTCTGAGTCTTGACCATGGTCATGATGGCCGAGGTGAGTCTTTCCTCGCCTTTGAATGACTTGATTCCGCCGGGCTGGCCGTATTGGCCGTATTCCGTTTCATAGGTCTCCGTCAGATTGACGGTTTTCTTGGTGTCGCCTGAAAGCAGAAGAATATCGTTATAGGATAGAGTTTCTAATTTGTATTCCTTTTGGATGGCGTCAACCCGGCTGGGATTTACAATGACGTTGACGATTTCCAGCGTTATCATGCCTTTGGAATAGATTTTGTATTCCTCCAGCAGGTCGGCGATTATGCGTTGCGCATCATACATGGCCCGGTCCCGGGGCTGGCCAAAAAAGGTGTATATAGTCAGCGGCGCTTTGAGCTGTCCGATGAGTTCTTTGCTCTTGTCCGAAAGCGAATATTCATTGCTGAAGGTACAGTCATGCCGGTAGAACTGCCGGCTGGAGACATAATTAACGCCGGCCAGGATGGCCAGGGCCACCAGGATCATGACCAGGACATTGAGCCAGGTCAGGGCCTTCTGTTTTTTGCCCCATCCTTCGGTTGGGCTGTTTGTCATTTTGGTTTCGTCATTACTCATAATAATTTGGGGTCTATCTCCATCTCCTTGATTCTAATGTCCGGACGGTCAGGAACAGGAAGAACACCACTATGCTCAGGCAGTAGACCACGTCGCGGCTGTCAATCATTCCCTTGCCGAATGATTCAAAGTGTTTGATAAATCCAATAAATTCAAATACATCTTTTATGGATTGCTGACTGAAAAAACTACCGGCATAGCCGATAACCCAGCCGATAATCAGTATCACGAAAGTAATAATCACAGCCACAATCTGGTTGGACGTCAGGGATGACACCCAGAGTCCAATACTCAGGAAAACGCCGGTCATGCAGACCAGTCCGATATAACTGGAGATAATCGGGCCGTAATCCGGATTGCCCCAGATAGCCAGTAATATGACATAAGCCACGGTCGGCGCTATTAGGGCCAGGAAGAATACCAGTGCTGAGAGGTACTTGGACACCACCACCTCAGTCTCGGTCACCGGCGCGGTCATCAGGGTTTCCAGTGTGCCGCTTCTTTTCTCCTCGGCCAGCAATCTCATGGTAATCATGGTGGAGAGGATCATGCTGATGAATCCCAGAAAGCCCAGAATGTCCCGCATGATGGCGGTATCAGCCGTGGACCTGAGCGCCGTATAGAAGAAATAACCGGAGAATACCAGGAAGGCGGTCATAATCACATAGGCCAGAGGCGAGAGGAAGTAGGCCGCCAATTCCCGCCTGGACAATGTTATTATATTCTTCATTATATATATTATTCTTTTGCGGTTATCTGGATAAACTTATCTTCCAGGGTGGTCCGCTCGGTTTTGAATTCGCGCAGTATCCACTTATTTTCCGCAATCTTATTATAGACGTTTTCCCTGATGTCCTGGTCGCCGGCTAATGCGATATCCACCGAGCACCAGGTATCCTTCTCGCTGCAGGCGACATCCCGGACCCCGGCTAATTGTGTTAAGGCGTTCTTTATGTCATTCGGATTTCCGCGTACCTCTAATTTAATTTTCTGTTCCTTGACCAGGTTGGCCAGACTGTCCATGGCCGCAATCCGGCCGTGGTGGATGATAATCACCCGGTTGCATATCATTTCTACTTCGGGCAGGATATGGGTGGAGATGACCACGGTATGTTCCTTACCCAGGTCCTTCATCAGTTCCCGGGTCTGCTTAATCTGGTGCGGGTCCAGTCCGATGGTCGGCTCGTCCAGAATCAGGATGGGCGGATTATGGATGATGGCGTCGGCCAGCCCGACCCGTTGTTTCTGCCCTTTGGAAAGATAGCCGATGACCTTATGCTCAAACTCCTTGACCCGGCATTTTTCCATGACCTCGGTTAATCTGGCGGTCCGGGTGGCGGCCGGCACGCCTTTTAACTTGGCTCTGAAATTAAGGTATTCCCTGACCCGCATCTCCGGATAGAAGGGTACGCTTTCGGGCAGGTAGCCGATTTGCCTGCGCGCCTCGAGTGAATTGCGGACCACGTCAAAACCTCCGATGGAGGCCTTGCCGTCGGTCGGAGCCAGATACGAAGTGAGAATCCGCATGGTCGTGGTCTTGCCGGCGCCGTTCGGGCCCAGAAATCCCACGATTTCGCCTTTGGCGACCGAGAAGGAGATTTGATCAACGGCGGTGAACCCGCCGAACTTCTTGGTCAGACCTTCTACTGTTATCATATATTTTATTGAAGCAGATAATTTAAAGTACCGGGCAATATAACAAATCGGTTTTTTAAGTCAAGAAATTGCGGGAGTTTTTTAGGTTATGGAAAATGAAAATACTGACCGAAAACTGAATATACGGAAATTTATGAATTTTATATAAATTATTTGACAAATCGCTCAGTTATTATAAATTGATAAATCCTTTGCTTTTTGAAGGAGATGACTAAACAAATGAAAGAGAAAATGGAAGAGAAGACAAGAAGTACACTAAACGGCATCGTAATCAAAAATAACTCGGCCAAGACCATTACGGTGTCTTTTAAGAGACTGGTTAAATATCCCAAGTATGGTAAGTATCTCCACCGGGCCTCGACTTATAAGGTGCACGACGAGAAGAACCAGGCCCAGGTGGGCGACGAGGTGGAGATTATGGAATCACGGCCGTTCAGCAAAACCAAGCGCTGGTGCCTGGTAAAAGTTACCAAGAAGGCCCCGGTTAAGGAAGCTGCGGTATAGCGGTTCGGTTTAGCTCACCGTTCTGAGTTTACCGAAGGGCAGGATTTGCTTATGATAATGATGAAAACCCGGCTGCAAGTGGCGGATAATACCGGAGCTAAGATAGTCAGTTGCATTCAGGTCTTGGGCAGCAGCCACCGGCGTTATGGTTACGTTGGCGATATCATTATCTGTAACGTCAAGAAGGTCCTGACTACCGGCGATATCAAAAAGGGTGATATCGTGCGCGGGGTAATCGTCCGGACCAGGCAGCCGATGCACCGGCCGGACGGCACCTATGTCCGTTTTGACCGCAATGCTCTGGTTATCATAGATGACGCCAATAACCCCAAGGGCACCCGGGTGTTCGGTGTGGTGCCGCGCGAATTGAGGCAGAATTTTATGAAGATAATTTCTTTAGCCACGGAGGTGGTCTAAAATATGTTCGTTAAGAAGAATGATTTGGTCAAGGTGATTTCCGGTGAAAGCCGCGGCAAGACCGGCAAGATTATCAGGGTGTTCGCGAAGACCGAGCGGGTGGTGGTCCAGGGCGTGAACCTGCGCTGGAAACACATGAAACGCAGCCAGCAATATCCGCACGGCGCCAGAATCCAGAAGGAATTATCCATTCATGTCTCCAAGGTAAAGGTTGTCTGTCCCCAGTGCAATAAACCCACCAAGGTTGGCTATAAAATCACCGATTCGGGTGTCAAAAACCGTATCTGCAGAAAATGCACTCAGCCGATAGGGGAAACCGCTTAATTATGAATCGTTTATTTGAGAAGTATAAAAACGAAGTGGTGCCGATGCTGATAAATGAGGTGCCGCATAAGAATAAAATGGCCGTGCCGCGCCTGGAGAAGATAGTGGTTAATATGGGCGTGGGCAAGGTTATAGAGGAGAAGGACCGGCTGGAAGCGGTGGCCAAGGACTTGGCTATTATTACCGGACAGAAACCGGTGTTGACCAAGGCCCGGGTGAGCGTTTCCGGATTCAAGCTCCGTAAGGGCGAACTCATCGGCTGCAAGGTGACCCTGCGCCGGGATATGATGTATACCTTCCTGGATAAGCTGACCAGCATCGTCATCCCCAGGCAGCGTGATTTCCGGGGCTATTCCAAAAAGGCGTTCGATAAGAGCGGCAATTATAATATGGGCGTAAGCGAGCAATCGCTGTTTCCGGAGATTGCCATTGATAACGTTAAATTCGTCCAGGGCATGGATATTACCATGGTAATAAAGAGTCCGTCCGTGGAATTGTCGTATAAGATGCTTAAGGCGATGGGATTCCCGTTTAAGGATTAAGAAAGGATGCTACTTTGGCTCGTAAGTGTTTGATAAATAAACAGAAGGCGGAACCTAAATTCAAGGTCCGGAAATATAACCGTTGCCAGCTCTGCGGCAGGCGGCACGCCTATTACCGCAAGTTTCGGATGTGCCGGATTTGCTTCAGGAACCTGGCCTGGGAAGGTAAATTACCGGGCGTGAAAAAGGCGAGCTGGTAGAGCCGGTCTGCCGGAATATGTAGGAGAATATTAATGATTGTTACTGACCCGATTGCTGATATGCTGACCCGCATCCGTAATGCGAATAGAAACCGGATGCCATCCGTGGAAGTGCCGACTTCCAAAGAGAAGAAAGCCATTGCGGAAGTCCTTAAGGAAAACGGTTATATCAAGGATTATAAGTTCATTGAAGATAAGACCCAGGGCACGCTTAAGATTTACCTGAAATACACGGTGGACGACGAGGCGGTGATTAACAACCTCAAGCGCATCAGCAAGCCGGGCCGGCGCGTCTATAGGAAGGTTGATAAGATGGAACGGGTGCTGGACGGCTTGGGCATCGCCATTGTCTCAACGCCTAAGGGTATCCTGACTGACCACGAATGCCGCAAGCTCAAGGTGGGCGGCGAGGTGCTCTGCCATATCTGGTAAAACTTATTACCGATGTCTGCTGAAACACTATTGTATTTCATTCCATTTTGGACGATACTTGCCTTTTCGGTAATTATTCATGAATGTGCCCATGCCATCGCGGCTTATAAATTGGGCGATCCGACTGCTTATTTGGCCGGTCGCATAACGCTGAATCCTATCAAGCATATTGATATCATCTGGACAATAGTGATTCCATTGGTCACATATTTTGGGGGTGGTTTTATCTTCGGCGGCGCCAAACCTGTTCCTATTAACCCTTATAATTTCAGAGATGCCAATAAGGGAATGATGATTAGTAGTTTGGCGGGGCCGCTCTCTAACTTTTCTTTAGCAGTTATTGGTTTTTTTGGGTTTTTCTTGTCAGTAAAAATATTGCCGTTGACAGGTTTCTTTAGGGAGTTGAATTGGAATATTTTTATGATGATAGTAATTATAAATGTTCTTTTGGGAATATTTAATTTGATACCGATACCGCCATTAGATGGTTCCAGAGTTCTGAGATATTTCCTGCCTTGGCATATGAAAGAAGGTTTTGATCGGATTGAGCAGTTCGGATTTATTATTGTGATAATTTTTGTAATGAGTGGCGGAACGGCATTTATCGGAAAGATATTATATTGGGTAACGACATTATTGAATTATGTCGCGAGTTAGCTTGTTTTACACTCCGATATCCGTGGGTGCGCGGCCCAGTTCATACAGTAGTTTCAACACGGAATCTATCCTGGTTGTGACTTCATCATCTGTGCCGGCCCGGTCCGGATAGATTTCATACATCCTGCGGTATTTGATGGGCGTGATATTTATCATCAGCGAATTGGCGCCGGCCATCAGGCCTTCCCGGGCGCCTTTTTCCTTGTCCAGCGTTTCCAGGGCTGTGGTGACCAGAATCTTGGCGTCCGGGAACATCAATCTGGCCCGGGCAATGGCATTGAGCATCATGGACAGCTTGGGCTTGGGGTTTTTGCCCATTGGGGTCTGCGGGTGCGGAATAAAAGGCCCGAATGAGAACATTCCGGTTTCGCCGATAGACGGATTGGCGCCCAGAGAACCGGTTAGTTTGATATTCTCCAGTATGTCCTTGCTCTTCTGGCCGGGCAGGCCGACCAGGAATCCGGTGATGATTAGATAGCCTATTTCCTTGAGTTTCTTTATCAGGTCAACCCGGGCGTCCAGTTGCGCGCCGGGCTTGAGTTCGGAATAGACTTTTTTATTGCAGGTTTCAAAGCGCATCAGCACGCCGCGTGCGCCCAGGTCATAGAGCCGTTTGTACAGGTCAACGCTTCGTTCACCGATGCTCAGGAATATCAGGGTCGGGAATTTCTCCCTGATTTCCTTTACAATGGTATAGAGTTTATCGTCGTCATACCAGTAATCCTCGCCGGACTGCAGGACCAGCGCCTTGAAACCCAGTTTATTGACCGCGTAATCGACGCTGGCCAGGATTTCTTCGATAGTCATCCGGTACCGTTTAACAGCCTGGTTGCTCTTGCGGATGCCGCAATAGAGGCAGTCTTTCGTGCAGTAGTTGGAGAATTCCAGTATCCCGTGGACGCAGCAGGAATTGCCCTGGTATTTCTGCCGGGTGGCATTGGCCCGCTCGTAAATGGTCTTGGGGTTATTGGCCAGTTTCTTGTCGGTTTCCTGGAGCTTAAAGAAGAGTTCCTGCCAGTCCTTGAGGATATCCAGCGCCTCCGGCTCCGGGACCTGGGTGATAATGAATCCGCCCTGGGCATAGACATAGTCGCCTAAGTTTACATCGACCAGGTCGGTATAGGCCTGTTTCTGCTCGCCGTAATAATCCACCGTGGCGGTCTTGCCTTTCAGCTCAATTATCTTCCCGGGTATTGCATAACACATAGAAAAGCCATTTAATACTTTCCGGCTGATATAATCAAGAAAAATACCTATGATTAGCCAATCTCAACAATATTCTCTTGACTTGGCGCGAGATGTTTGATAAATGCTATATTCTATGGAAAACAAAGGCAGAAGACTGGTGGTGGATGATGAAGAAAGCATTTGCACGGTTCTGGCTTCCACCTTAAAAAGGGAGGGCTATGAGGTCGTTACCGCCACCAGCGCCTCGGAAGGCACGGCCCATTTCCGGAACGCATTTTCCAGCCGCCCGTTTGACACGATTCTTCAGGATATCCGGATGCCCGGCATTTCCGGCCTGGATTTAATCAGACAGTTCCAGGAGATAGATCCTTCGGTGATTATCCTGATGATAACGGCGCTGACCGATTTCCAGACCGCGATTGAGGCCATGCGCCGCGGCGCCTATGACTTCATCAAGAAACCGTTTGATAACGAGATTGATATCAAGCCGGCGGTCGAACGGGCGATGCAACTGCGGCGGCTCCACCAGAATCACAAGGAATCGCCCGAGACATTTAATTATTTCAAGATTATCGGGACCACGTCCCAGATGAAAGAAATATATGGCCTGGTGCGCCGGGTGGCCGCTACGGACAGCACGGTTCTGATACAAGGCGAAAGCGGCACGGGCAAGGAGCTGATTGCCCGTTCCATTCATAACCAATCCAGCCGATTTTCGGAATCGTTCCTGAGCGTAAATTGCGGCGCCTTCTCGGAGAATCTCCTGGAGAGCGAACTCTTCGGGCATGTCAAGGGTTCTTTCACCAGCGCCATTGCCGATAAGAAAGGTCTTCTGGAAGTGGCTAATAAAGGCACTTTTTTCCTGGATGAGGTTTCGGAACTCTCGACCGCCTTGCAGGTCAAGCTGCTGCGGGTGATTGAGACCAGGGAATTTATGCCGGTCGGAAGCACGGAGCATAAGCGGGCTGACGCCCGTTTTATTGCCGCCACTAACACCGATTTGCAGGAACAGGTCAAGAACGGTAATTTCCGCGAGGATTTATTCTACCGGCTTAATGTAATTTCCATTATGCTGCCGCCGCTCCGGGAACGCAAAGACGATATCCCGCTGTTGGTCGGTTATTTCCTGGCCAAATACAATAAGCTGATGAAGAAGGATATCAAAGGGCTGGCGGACGATGTGATGGAATCATTGATTGGTTATTCCTGGCCCGGCAATATCAGGGAGCTGGAGAATGTCATCCAGCGCGGCATGGCGCTGACCGAAGGGGCGATGATAACCTCGGCCAACCTTAATCTGATGCCGGTGGCGCGTGGCAAGGCAACACCGGTTGCTGGTAAGGAAAAGCCGGGTTCTGGCGATGCGGTTATGCATGCGCTCTCGGCCGGCGGTGTAAACCTGAGGCAGAAGATAGAGGATATGGAGCGTAATTATATCAAGGCGGCATTGCAGCAGGGAAAATGGAATCAGAGCGTGGCCGCCAGATTATTGGGTTTGAATATCAGGACTTTGCGGTATAAGCTAAAGAAACACAAGTTAGATAAATAATTATGCCTAATTCATATACGGTGATAGCCCGCCGTTACCGGCCGCAGGTTTTTGATGAGGTTATCGGACAGGAATATATTACCACCACCCTGAAAAACGCCCTGACCGAGAATAAAGTGGCGCATGCTTATATCTTTGCCGGCACCCGCGGGGTGGGTAAGACATCGCTGGCCCGGATATTTGCCAAAGCGCTTAACTGCAAGGATGGACCGACCGCCGCGCCCTGCAACAAGTGCGAGTTCTGCAAATCCATCGCCGAGGGTAGTGACCCTGATGTGATAGAGATTGACGCGGCTTCCCAGACCGGCATAGACGATATCCGCCTGCTTCAGGAGAGCATTGGTTATATTCCGCTCCGGGCGAAATACAAACTCTATATTATGGACGAGGCCCATCAATTATCCAAGAATGCCTTTAATGCGCTGCTTAAGACCATTGAAGAACCGCCGCCGCACGTGAAATTTATCTTCGCCACCACCGACCCGAATAAGCTTCCGGATACCATACTTTCCAGGTGCCAGCGCTTTAATTTCCGGCCCATTCCCGGTAAAAAGATATATGAGCAGTTGGCTAAGATTTGCGATACCGAGAAGTTTACCTGCAAACCGGAAATTATCACGGCCATTGCCAAGCTGGCCCATGGCTCTATGCGCGACGCCCAGAGCTTGCTGGACCTGGCCATATCGTCCTACAGCGATAAGGCCACTGTTTCCGACCTGGGGTTTCTTTCCGACGCCGCCTCTTTTGACATGGTATTCAAATTATCAGATGCCATAGCGAAATATAAGCTGGATGAGGTCGTTTCTGTTATTGAAGTGGTATTCAAAGAAGGCAAGGATACTAATGCCTTTATTGAGCAGATGGTGGAACACTTCTGGCATCTCATCCTGATTCAGATATCTTCCGCCCGGATAGACCTTTTGGAAGAAGAGATTATCGAGAATAAAGAACGCCTGAAAGAGCAGGCGAAGGGGTTCAGGGTGGATGCGCTGATTGATTTTATTTCTATTCTCCTGGAAACCAAACGGAACATAAAAGAAACGGTCAATAACCGCCTGCATCTGGAGTTTGTTTGCCTTAAACTGGCCAAGTTGCTTAAGGAGCAGTCAGAAAGGCCGCAGGGCGGAGTTAAGCGGTAATATAGTCGCTATGAATACTAATGACACCTTGCCGCCTTTAGACGAATTTACGCCGGCCCGTCCCGAACCGCCAAGCCGGGAAGGTAATGATGCTTCATTGTTAGATGAGCAGGGTAAAAGGGGGCTTTGGAACCAGATACTGGCGCAGATAAGAATTCTCCATCCGGTCAAGGTCTACCCTTATATCAAAGAGGGGCAGTTCATCAGTGTTGACAACGAGGAAATTGTAATCGGTTTCCCCAAAATTTACAACTTCCACCGGAGCCGGCTGGAAGATGTCAATGTAAAAGAAGAAGTGGAGCGGATAGCCGCAAAGGTGAGTGGCTTGAAGATAAGCGTTGTTTTGGTGACCGTTGGCGGTAACGGCTCTGACGGCGAGATAAGCAGAGAACCGCTTATTCCGATCGGAGAGTCCGCAGAAATAACCGCAAAAACCGCTTCGGTTTCATCAAATCAGGCGGATAAAAAAACTGGTGGTATTTCCGCTAATCCTAAATCTACCAGCTGTCTTGCGGGCGATGATGAAAGGCGATTGAGGGAAAAAGTCCTGCAGGATGAACGGGTCAGAAAGATACTGGAGGTATTTGAGGGTAAGCTGGTCAAGGTTAAGAAATCTTAATGATGGTGGCCGTTAAAATGGAACCCGCATTTCTTATGGGGCATGATCAAATCGCGGTCTTTTATGTCCTTCGGGTTTATCGGGAATGTCTTGCAGACATTGCTGCGCAAATCGTAGATTTTACAATGGAGCGTGCCGTTATCCCCTTTAAGGGCCGGGCATTTGAACATTATGGCGCAACAGGCGCCGCAGCGCCGGCATTCGCCTTCGCGGACGGACAGGGCCACTCTGGTTTTATTGGGCCTTAAATAGACCAGGAACATCCGCCTGATTTTTCCCCAGGCCAGAACTATTTGCTTCTTCGGCATCGCCTTACTTTATAAGTGTGACATAAAAAAGCAAGAAAACTTGATATTATTTATGAGAAATGTTAAGGTTATAACTACATGAAGAAACTATTGATTGTTCTGGGTTTTGTATTCATTTTCAGCGTGATGGCTCACGCAGAGGATGGTTTGCCTGATTTGATCTGGATTCTGACCAGTCATAAGGACCCGGAGATGCGTGCGGATGCCGCCACCATACTCGGAAGCAGCAAGGGCAAGTCTGCTGTAAAACCCCTGATAGATGCGCTGGCTGATGAGAGCGAGAGCGTTCGGGTTGCTGCGCATAAGTCGCTGGTGAAAATCACCAAGCAGGACCTGCCGCTGGAAGCCGACAAATGGCTTGAATGGTGGGATAAATCAGGCAGCCATATCTACGAGAATATCGTCGCCGGAAGCCAGGAAATGGTGAAACTCAAGTCATATCTCAACGTGGCTTTTATTGTCATGATTTTGGAGCTGGTTTTCATCATTCTTTTTATCATCGTCTTCAGCTTTATGGGCGGGGCCAAGATAAAGGAGATGAAGGAAATCAACCGACGGGCTGAGAGTTACATTGCCGATGCGGACGGCGTTTCCCGGCGGTTTGAACAGCTCATCGAGGATACCGAACGCCGGCGGAATGAAATGAACCTGTATTTCGACAAACTCCGCAACGATATCACTCTTTTCGTTGGCAAGCTTAGGGAAGACAATCAGAGCGAGATTGAACGTTTTGCCGACCTGATTAACCAGAATCTTGAGCACTCGCTGCGCGAAGCCAGCCGGACCCTCAGGGAAAAATCCGAGGCGGAATTACGACAGACCCTGACCCTGCTCAAAGATGATTTGGGGAATTTGGTCCGGAAAACCGTAGCTGAGCAATTAAAGCAGAATAAGGTCTAATTCTAATGACGAACCTGCCGCCACCCAAAAGCCATATTCACCTGATTGGCATCGGCGGGACGGGTTTGAGCAGTATCGCTTATTACCTGTCATCCAGAGGTTATAAAATTACCGGCTCAGAACTCCAGCATAATCCGGCGACCGATTGGCTCAAAAGTAAAGGCATCAAGGTGTTATCAAGCCATCAGGCATCAAATATCTCCGGTGATACCAAACTCGTTGTCAAATCTGCTGCGGTCAAAGATAATAATCCTGAGATTAAAGAGGCGGCGCGCCTGAAGATACCGGTTATCAAATATGCCCAGGCGCTCGGGCTCCTGATGGCTGAGAAGACCGGCATTGCCGTCAGTGGCACGCACGGCAAGACCACCACCACCTCGTTAATCTCGTATCTGTTGGCTAAAGCAAAGCTTAGCCCCTCATTTATGGTGGGCGGGGTGCTCCGTGACTTTGAGAGCGGGTCTGTCTTTGGCAAGGGCCGGCACTTTGTGGCTGAGGCCTGTGAATACGACCGCTCGTTCCATCACCTGCCGGCTAAAATCAAGGTTATTAATAATATTGAGCCGGACCACATGGATTATTACAAGACCTGGGCGAAACTGGTGGAATCGTTCCGGCAATTCATCGCCACCACGCCTCGAGACGGATTTGTTATTGCCAATATGGCTAACCCCGGGGTGAGAGAATGTCTTCGTATGAAGATAGATGCCTCTGTTATAGCATTCGGCGACAAGCCATTCCATAGCCCGAAGGGCGTAGGATGGTATCCCAAGAATATCCGGGTTGTCAATGATAGGTGGCACTTTGAGGCCTGGCATAATGGCCTAAAATATGGCGACTTCATTAATTCTCTGCCGGGTGAACATAATATCCTTAATGCCATAGTGGCTATAATTGTGGCTGATATTCTTAAGGTGAATAAAAATGTTATTCGTAAGGCGTTGGCCGGATTCAAGGGCGTGCACCGCAGGTTTGAGATAGTCGGCCGGGTCAAAGGCCGGCTGGTGATTGACGATTATGGCCATCATCCGACCGAACTGAAAACCGTGGTTGACACGGCCCGGGAATTATTTCCGGAGCGCCGGAGATGGCTCATCTTCCAGCCGCATCTTTACAGCCGGACCAAGCTATTCCTCAATGACTTTGCCAGGGTATTATCCGGGGGTGAAATCGTGCTGATACCGCCTATTTATGCGGCCCGGGATGTCACGCCGGCCCAGCGGGTCACCTCTTCTGAAGAATTGGTTAAGCGGGTTATCCATTACGGCGGTCGCGCTAAGTATCTGCCGGATTTCTCCAGCACCGTAAAATATCTCAAGGAAAATACCATTCCAAACGATTTAATTATCACGGTCGGGGCGGGGGATGTTTGGGAGATAGGTCGGGAATTTATCAAGAGTATTTAACAAAATGAATAGCGAGATTGCTTCGGAACTCCGTTCCTCGCAATGACGTCATTGCGAGCGAGTCCGCAGGGCGAGCGTGGCAATCTTATTTAATATGAAACTAAATCTGCAAAAAATATTCGCTCCATATAAGGATATTGTCCGCTATAATGAGCCGATGTCTAAACACACCTCATTCCATATCGGCGGCCGAGCCGAGGTGTTTATTACGCCCAAGAATCTGTCTCAACTGAGCCAGATTTACAGATTATGCTGTCAGAAAAGGATTCCGATACATATCCTTGGTAGAGGGACCAACCTTTTAGTTAATGATAGGGGAGTTAAAGGCGTTGTCCTGAAACCGGACTGGATGAACCTCGAACGAAAGGGAACTAAGATAACCGTATCTCCGGACTATCCATTAGCTCGGCTGGTGCAGAAGAGCGCTAAAATGGGTTTGAGCGGATTAGAACCCTTAGTTGGCATTCCCGGCTCAGTCGCAGGGGCAGTGGTGATGAATGCCGGCGGTAAATACGGTCAGATGGCCGATATTGTAAAATCAGTCAAGGTCATTGCTAAAGACGGCCGGATTAAAACCGTCAATAGAATTAGATTTGCTTATCGTTGGTCTAACCTTAAGGGAAGATTAATTGCTGAGGTGACGTTGCAACTTAAAACCGTAAACTCCGCAATGATTCGTAGCCGTATCAGGGCTATACTAAATGAGAAGCGGCAGACTCAGCCGCTGGCTGATTGGAGCGCGGGTTGCGTATTTACTAATCCCAATAATTATAGCGCCGGGGCATTGATAGACCGAGCTGGATTAAAGGGATTGAGTATCGGCGGCGCTAAAATATCTGCCAAGCACGCTAATTTTATTGTCAATACCGGCAAGGCAAAAGCCGAAGATGTCGTTAAACTAATTAATATTATCAAAAGAACGGTTCATAAGAAGGTCGGGGTTAACCTTGAATTAGAAATAGAAAGATGGTAAGGCGCGTATGAAACCACAGATGAACACAGATAAACCCAGATTGTTATTATTCCGACAGAAGAAATTAAGAATCGGCGTCCTATTGGGCGGATTCTCATCCGAGCGAAAGGTATCGCTCAAATCCGGCCGGGCTGTGGTCAAGGCATTAAAGGGTTTAGGACATCCGGTTAAGGTCATAGACGTCCGGAGCCCAAATATCATTAAGTCACTCAAAGACATCGATTTTGCCTTTATCGTCCTGCACGGTAAATTCGGCGAGGATGGCACGCTCCAGCGCATCCTGGAAAAACAACATATTCCTTATACCGGCCCAAGGCCAAAGGCATCCCAGGCCGCCTTTGATAAGGCCATTACCAAGAAGATATTGACTCGGCATAAGATTCCCACGGCCCCGTATTGCATAATGCGGAATGCGGAGTGCGGAATGCGAAATTATAATTCCGAATTCCGAATTCCGAATTCCTCATTTCTTGGCTATCCTCTTGTAGTGAAGCCCTGCCGCGAGGGTTCAAGTGTGGGTATCTCTATTGCCCACAATGATAGAGAACTTAAAGCCGGTCTGAAAGAGGCGGCAAAATACGACTCGACAATTATCTTGGAGCAATTCATCAAGGGGCGGGAGGTGACGGTCGGAATCCTAGGCCAGACGCCTCTGCCTTTGGTTGAGGTCAGGCCCAAACAGGGATTCTACTCATTCAAGGCCAAGTATCAGGACAAGACGACTGAATATATCGTCAAGCCGCGATTCCCGGCAAAGGTAGTCCGGAAAATCCAGCAGACCGCATTAAGGGCATATCGGGCATTGGGCTGTTCCGGGCTTTCCAGGGTTGACCTGATATATTCAAAGGAAAAGGGTCCGTTTGTCCTGGAGATAAACACCATACCTGGAATGACCGAGCGGAGTTTGTTACCCAAGGCCGCCCGGGCCGTCGGCATTGAATTTCCCCAACTCTGCGAGCGGATAGTTGAACAGACATTAACCACAAAGGGCACAAAGTGAATATTGTCACCCTGAACCGATTCGCTCTTCGCCGAATCGCCCTGAGCAGAGCGAAGGGGCTCACGGTAAACTCCGTGAAGGGTCTACTTCCGAAGAGATTCTTCGGTCGCTACGCTCGCTCAGAATGACACCTTTAGGTGTTTTGTGGCTAAAGGTATTTTATGAATAAACCGAATGGGGATTTGAACCACGAAAAAGTAAGCGGCGAGGTAGTGCAAATCCCGCTGGAGAAAATCATCCCCAACCGTTACCAGCCGCGTAAGACCATAGAAAAGGAATCACTACAGGAACTGATTGACTCCATCAGCACGCACGGGGTTCTGCAACCTATAGTTGTAAGACGTGACCCTAAACGGCCGGATACCTATGAAATTATGATGGGCGAGCGGAGGTTCAGGTCTTGCCAGGCGCTTAAATTGCAGACCATCCCGGCCATCATCACCGAGGCGGACGACCAGCGGATGATGGAGTGCGCTCTCGTAGAAAACACCCACCGCAAGGACCTAAACCCCATAGAGCGCGCCCAGGCGTATAAACTACTGGCTGATACATTCAACCTGACCCAGGAAGATGTGGCAAAAAGGGTCGGCGCAGACCGCACTACGGTCAGCCATTTTATCCGCCTGCTTGGCCTGCCGCAGGAAATCCAGGACGATGTCAGCCGCCAACCGCATCTGCTCGGGCACGCCAAGGCCATTTTAGCCCTGCCGGATTCCACCCGGCGTCTGGCCATCTGGAAACGGGTCAGGAACGAAGACCTTTCTGTCCGGCACGTGCGCATCATAGTGGACGCCTATCTGCACCCCAGAGGGATTAGCGTCTCTCCTGGTTCCAGGGCGCCACAGTATCGGGAATTCCATCCGGGAAACGACCCTGAACTCCGTGAGCCCTATGAACGTCTCTTCAAGAAAATGCCGCCTAATGTTGAGGTGCGTATTAACTACGGCCAAGTCGGAGAACAATTCATCTTCGGCTCGGTTTCTGTCAATTGTCACAATAAAGAAGACCTCCTGCGCATCCTGAAGATAATTTCAGGGGGAGGGGTATAGTAACAGGGTGGGGGAGGTGTAGGCCACCCATAGTATGGGTGCTCTACACCCCCCATATAGATACTCTACACCCCGTATATGGATAATCTACACCCGGCGTATGGATAATCTACACCCGGCATATAGATAATCTACACCCGGCATATGGATAATCCACACCCGGCATATGGATAATCTACACCCGGCATATGGGTAATCTACACCCGGCATATGGATAATCTACACCCCGCATATGGACAATCTACACCCCATATATGGATAATCTACACCCGGCATATGGGTAATCTACACCTGGCGTATGGATAATCTATACCTCTACCTGCCAATAGGGTTAGCCGGGAATGTGCTACGTAGCACATTAGAGACAGTTAGCCCGTAAGGGCGTTACTGTCTCTTATCCCGAGGAACGAGGGCTTTTATGCCTGCCTTATTTTAACTTAAGTATCGTAATTAAATGGGTTGCGGTAAAACCAGCCCGAACGACCATGGTCGTCCGGTCGGGCGGGTATGCCTATTTGGGCTGGGGTATGAGGGGGGTAATATGGTGCTTGGCCAAACTAGAGTTCAAATTAGTGGTCTATCCCGCTTATCCCCCGCTTATCGCCGCTTATATCGCTTATAAAGGAGTTATGCAACTGGTATGCGTCGCAAGAGCATGCTCTTAATGTAATAGATTAATGTTTTTTACTTGAACTGGTGTTAGTTGTTTATTTACCGTGCCATCACCTATCTGGCCTGCATCATTATTGCCCCAAGCCCAAACTGTTCCATCCTTCTTAACAGCAACCGTATGTGCGGCACCCGCACCGATAGCAATCATAGTTTTAAGCTCCTTTACCTGAATCGGGAAAGATTTATCTAATATTGAACCATCTCCTAACTGACCATATAAGTTCCAACCCCATGTCCAAACTGTCCCATCGTTTGTTAGAATAACTGAATGAAAACCACCTGCACAAATTGTAATGACATTTGTAAAATAACTATTATCACTAAAGCCACTTTTTATCTGAACAGGAAAATCCTTGTCATAATAATCCCCGTTACCCAACCTTTTTCCCCAAGCCCAAACTGTTCCATCATTTTTAAGAGCAACCGTATGAGCCGTACCTTCAGCAACAGCAATAACGTTATCAAGATAATATGCTTCTGTTGGGGAAGGGCCATCAGACGGTAGATTCTTTTCGAATGGTCCATAATCAGCACGCTCCCATGCCAAAGACATAAAATATGCTTTTTCTAAAGTAACTGTATGCTCTGCATCTGCAGCAATAGCAATTATATCCTGTAGGTTTTCTGTAAAGTTTTTTACCTGAACAGGAAAAAGACTATTAAGGTCAGAATTACTACCTAATTGAATGGATGTTTTTTTTCCCCACGCCCAGATTGTTCCGTCTTTCTTAAGTGCAGCCGTATGTTTCTTGCATGCGGCGATGGCAACTACATCTTTGAGGTAATCAGCACCTGAGTTGTCTTTCACTTGCACTGGGATATTCCTGCTAGTGAAAGTGCCATCACCTAATTGACCCGTCTCATTATTCCCCCATGTCCAAACTGTCCCATCAGATTTTAGTGCAACCGCATGTGAATCACCAGCAGCAACAGCAACTATGTTTGTTAAATAATTTGTTTTTTCATTTCCTCTGACTTGAACCGGAGTCGTTCGCTGAGTATTGGTACCATCCCCTAATTCACCGTCAAAATTACTTCCCCAAGTCCAAACCGCCCCATCAGATTTCAATGCGACAGTATGTTTATACCCGGCCCTGACCACTGGTGTAACAACAAATGTAAGATTAGATTGTTCCGTAGGTGTAGTTGATGGTGCATTAGATGCACAACAAATAGTACCAAACAAGATGTTAAATAATACTATCACACTGATAATAAAATTTTTTACCGCCCACATAAATGACTTAACTTTTTTATTCATTCCTGAATATTTTCATTAGTGAAAAGTAAAATCACATTACTTCTATCATTTTAATATATTATCTTACCATCCTTACCGAGCCAGGGACGAGTCATATCGAACACGGGGGAGAACACGGGGGACAGACCACATATTTTCTTTCCCTTTATCTATAAGGGTTTCGTGATACACTTTTCTAAAAATAGCCGTTTTGGCGATCAGGATAATCAATACTGGTAAACTCTTGAGGTAGCCGAAATATAGTAAATATTGTATGGGATGTCAAGTGAAATCCGCTGGCCTCTCGTTATATCTTTTTAGTGTAGATTTATTGACTTTTTGCTTCATATCTAACATATTTGTGTGATTCGTGTTCGTATTTCTTATAGAAAGTGCAGTGATTTATGAAGCTCGAGACCAAGGCAATACATTCAGGCAACAAGTCGGATAGCGCGACCGGAGCCATAACCACGCCGATTTACCAGACCTCTACCTTTCAGCAGGAGGCAGAAGTCCTCGTGGGACAGAGAGCTTGTCCAAAAACTAGCTCTATCTTTCTATACAAATCATAGGTTTTTGTTATCATAATGTCAAGAAGTCTGCCTATCGGCAGGCAGGGAGGTGAAAATCATGCCATCTAGACCTTATGACCAGAAT